>NZ_JUEE01000172.1:0-63795 GCF_000802135.1 Desulfosporosinus sp. BICA1-9 | reverse complement strand
GAATTTGCTAACATAAACAATGGGTTTCTCAAATAATTGATGGGATATAAATCATCCCTTGCAGAAATCAGCGCCATTATCTTCCCGATTTTTGATGATGGATCAATAGCAACGATCACAAAAGCATCTTTTTCAGAGGTTAAAGGATAGATAACATTGTTTTTATTCAGAACATCATGATAGGCATCTAGCGTAAGCATCCTGAAATCACTGTTCCGCCATCGTATATCGTAAAGCTTAAAGGCCTGATGGGCCACTAACGGTAAAAAGGTTTCTTCAGTTAAATACAATTCGATTCCCATCATGTAGCCTTCACTATCTAGGTCATTCCAATATTCACAATGAAACGATTTATCCACTGACTCTCTATACGTCTTCGTTGCCAAACGCATTTGACTCAAACTTTGACCCATGCTATGCCATTTAATTCTTGGAATGCTAAGACTGTTCACATCATAGTAAAGCCCGATATCGCTTTTCTCGAGGGTATACTCGTCAGTCGTTTGATTAGGCATAAGGTAGATATAGCCCATTTGCATGTTGTTATCGCAGGTAATAAGCACGGAACATCCCCCCCAAAGCTTCATATGCCAGCTTGTCTGGTTGATTGTTTACACTTTGATTATCTAATTATTCTATCACTGTTTCTGCGCAAGTGCACATTTTTCCTGCAATCAAACTGTATACAATTTTCGACACCGAAATAACGAGCCATCAGTCTCCTTCATTCTCTAAGTAACGTGGTTAAAACTGACCGATTGCACAAACCTGGTTAAATCCTTGAGCAAATCGCAGATTAGTTCCTCGTTAACGAATTTTCCGTTTTTATCAAAAAAAATTCTTATGAGAGGTCTACTCGGATAATTGTAATGAATACCGACGACTGTACCCATTTCACCTGTATTTAAGGTAACTATAGAACCTTGCGGATAAAGTATTAAACACTGTTCAAAACAGTGTACAATCTCTTGATCAAAATCTTTCCCGGAACCAGCCACGATGATTTCTAAAGCGTGATAGGGGGGCAACCCTTTGCGGTAGGGTCGATCCGCAACAAGGGCATCAAAAACGTCAGCAACTGCAACGATTTGTGCATTAGTCGTAATAGCTCTCTGTCTTAAACCATCCGGATAGCCCTCGCCATTCCAACGTTCATGATGATGACGGACTATGCTGAGAATCTCCTTTGAGATATTGGAGTATTTAAGCATTTCCTCACCCATCTCTGGATGCTTTTTAATAATCGTAAATTCTTCTCTATTTAAGCCCGAAGGTTTATTCAGTATTTCAAGGGGCAAAGAACTTTTACCCAAATCATGAAACATCGCACCCATAGATAAAGTTCTTAGTTTTTGTCCTGAAAACCCCATTTTCAACCCTACTAGAGTAGCTAATAACGCAACATTTACGGAATGAATATATGTATAATTATCAAAGTTTCGAAATTCATTAAAATCTATATAGACACGGGAATTTCCTTCTAACTCGTTGATAATTTTATCAACAATAGCAAACGAATCGATTAAACGTGTAGAGCTAAAAAGGCAGACGCTTTCAAAGACTTTGCGAACATAGCCTACGATAAAACGGTACTCCGAGGAAGGAAATCTACGTTCTTCATTGGGAGGATGAGAATTCTCCAAATCATATTGTAAAGTATATAACTTTCGTTGGAGAAGAAGTTCATGGATTTTTGTGGTAATTGGCTTACCTTTAGATAACAACAATACTCCTTGTATATCATATAGATCAAGCTCTGAAAGTTCTCCAATTTCAAAGCTGTTCATTGTTAGGGGTTCCAACTTTGTTATCAAAACCAACTTTCCTCCTTATACAACAAAAGACGCCAAATAAGTATACGGCGACAAGTTTTTTCGATATCCGGCTTTCTTCACCATAATGTGTTAAGACCCGTGGCTTTGCGCCCTCAGTTCTCACTGAGTTTGCCGTTATCGCAGAGGTATTAAATTGATCATGGCCTAATACATCACAGAAAACATGACCTAAAGCAGGCCTTTAGGCCTATAGGATATACCTTCGCTAATATATCACACACAACAATAATATACAATATAATACAATCTTATCATAATATTAAATTATTCATTCCATCATTTTCAACGATCCGTCGCTAGATTTATCATCAGTAAATTGAGCAAAGAACAACTCAGATCAACTCTCTGGCCCCTAAATTAGACGAGTAGACTCAAACTATGATATTCTTAACTGATACCCCTATCTAACTCAGCAAATATTACTGCCAAAGGAGTATATTCATGCCTCGCTTTTACCTCTCTGAACAAATAATTCAAGATCTAGCGGATAATGATCGTGTATATAAAAAAGGGCTTTCCTATTACGCGGCTGGTAGAGTCTACAATTTCAGTTTTTCCCCCGATAAAGGCCTAATAAACGCTTCTGTCATCGGAGGTTTACGCTATGTTGTTCAACTAGCCTTCGAGAGGGACAACTCCGTACGCTCATATCGCTGCACATGCCCAGCCTTCAAAGACTATCCAGGAGCCTGCAAACATGTTATCGCCGTCTTAAAAACAGCCCAACAAAAATTACCGTCAGCTTGGACAGACCCTGTCGTTCAAAGCCGCGTGGTTGATGAGCTTCTCACTGTTTTTGCGAATCAACGACAGGAAACTCCTTATGAAGAACTGACTCTAAACATGGAACTCCAAACCCTGCCCAGCCATCGGCTTTCTACACATCTACAACTTAGAGTAGGTCTGCAGCGACTCTATGTTGTAAAAGATATCGGACAATTTCTTACTGCGCTTAAATCAGGCCGCTCGCTAGAATTTGGTAAGCAATTTACCCTGGAACCTACGAGACAAACTTTCAAAGAGGAAGATCGTAGGGTAATTGCCATGCTTCAAGAAATGAATGACCAACATTCAGCCATAATCGAGATGCAAGGGCCCTTTTACGCGACAACCGTGCTCAATCAAAAATTGTTACCCTTGACGGGCTATTATTTAACTAAGTTTTTAGACGCTTTGGGGGATAAAGTGTTTTCTTGGAGCTTTGAAGCTCCCCCTCCCACACCCACTCAAATTATTCGGCATGGGCTACCCATCGAATTTTCCCTCCAATCACAAGGTCAGGATCTGGCATTAACACTCGAAACTGAAGAAATGCCCCTCCAACTGACGGATGATGGGAGTTACTACGTTTACCAAGCTAAAATCCATCAAGCTTCCCCCAACCAAAAAGAACTCCTTTTACCTCTCCTGTCAGCCCTTCGCCAAGGATCCGTGACCAATATTGTGATTCCAGCAGCCCAGAAGGAGCTTTTCGCCTCAGAAGCCCTGCCCTTAATCGGGAAATTAGGTCCCGTAATCATTGATCCTGTCCTAGAAGATAAATTTACTCAAGAAAGCTTACAAGCCAAAATCTATTTTGATCGTTCTAACGAGATGGGCATCACAGCTCGTTTAGAATTCCACTATGGAGAGACCATCATTAATCCATTTTCTGCGACCCGGGATACTAGTAACGAGTCCGCTGCCAGCGATGTTATTCTCATCCGTTCTGTCAATCAGGAACGAATGATCCTCAACATTCTGGAACACGCCGATTTTATCGTATCTAAAGGGAAAATTTACCTTGAAGACGATGATAAAATCTTTGATTTTACCGTCAATTGGCTTCCTCAACTGAGAGACCTTGCAGAACTCTATTATTCGGATCAATTCAGGCTCAAAATCCGCACCTCTACGACGTTTTCCGGCCAAGTTCGCTTAGACGAAACTTTAGATATCTTGGAAATATCCTTTCAATATACTGATATCGATCAAAATGAATTATCGGATATCTTTCATTCTCTACATTTAAAGAAAAAATACCATCGCCTTCGCGATGGATCTTTCCTCGATCTAAATCAGCCGGAGATGAACGCTGTCGCCCAACTCATTGAAAATTTAGACCTTAAAGCCTCAGATCTGAATGAAAAACTGCTCAATCTGCCTAAGTACCGTGCCATGTATATAGATAGCTTTCTGCGCCAAGCCAACTTACCTGGAGTGCAACGCAATAAAGCCTTTAAGCAATTAGTGCAAAGCATCTTAGAGCCTCAAGACGGAGAATTTGAAATACCTGATGAGTTGCATCATATCTTAAGAGACTACCAGAAGACTGGATTTCAATGGCTTAAAACATTAGCATCCTATGGTCTTGGAGGAATCCTCGCCGACGATATGGGGCTGGGTAAGACTTTGCAAGTTCTGGCCTTCATTCTATCCGCAAAATTGACCACCTCTGCCCCTGCTTTGGTTATTGCTCCCACCTCGTTGATCTATAACTGGCAAGAAGAAGCGAAGAAATTCACCCCTACTCTTCGAGTCCTTGTCGTGGAGGGCAATCCCCAGGAAAGACAGACGCAATTGTCCGAAATAGATGATCAGTGTGATCTAGTCGTTACTTCATATCCTATACTTCGGCGGGACATCGATGAATTTGCTAAATTAGACTTTTCCTACTGTTTTTTGGATGAAGCCCAACACACCAAAAACCCACAAACTCTGAACGCAAAATCTGTCCAGCAAATTAAGGCCAAAAGCTATTTTGCACTTACCGGGACGCCCATTGAAAACTCGCTTTCCGAACTTTGGTCCCTCTTTAATTTTATTATGCCTGGTTATCTCCTCTCCCACCAGGACTTCCGCAAAAAATTTGAAATCCCCATAATTAAAGGGGAAGACTCAAATATTCTTACCGAACTAAGTCGACATATTAACCCTTTCATTCTAAGGCGATTGAAAAAAGATGTCTTAAAAGAACTGCCGGACAAGATCGAAACCCAGCTAAGTGCTTCCTTGACAGAAGAACAGAAAAAGCTCTACCTCGCCTATTTGCAGGAAGCGAAAGGTCAAATAGCTCAGGAAATTGCCTCAGTGGGGTTTAACAAAAGCCACATGAAAATTCTTGCTGCACTAACTAGGCTCCGGCAGATTTGCTGTCACCCGTCAATGTTCATCGATAATTACACCGGTGAGAGCGGCAAGATGCTTCTCTTAGAGGAAATCCTTACTGACGCCTTAGACAGCGGTCACAGGATTCTAGTTTTCTCTCAATTCACGACCATGCTGGATATCATTCAAGGACATCTCATCTCTGAGGGCATCGAATACTTCTATCTTTCGGGCATAACAAAAGCAGCTGAACGTTTAAGAATGGCCAATTCCTTTAACAATGGGCAAGGTAAGGTCTTTTTGATTTCTCTCAAAGCAGGCGGCACAGGATTAAATCTAACCGGTGCAGATATGGTCATTCATTATGACCCATGGTGGAACCCCGCTGTTGAAGACCAAGCTACGGACAGAGCACACCGTATCGGCCAAACAAGCGCCGTACAGGTGATCAAACTCATTACTCAGGGAACGGTCGAAGAAAAAATTAACGCCTTACAAGCCAAAAAAAAGACCCTCATCGACTCAGTCATCCAACCGGGAGAAACCATGCTCTCGAAATTATCGGAAAAGGAACTCCGTGAACTTTTTGATTTAAATTAATCTATTATCAATTTACAGGTAGGAAAAAGTGTATAAAAGGTCGTACCATTTTTTCCTGTTTCAAACTCAAAGACCGCATTATGCCTTTGAGCAATTCCCATGGAAATGGCCAGCCCTAGTCCAGTTCCAGTTTCTTTAGTCGTGAAAAATGGAGTGCCTATTTTCTCCTGTATTTCAATAGGAATGCCATTCCCTTGGTCCCTGATAGCTAAGACAACTCTATCTCCCTTAAAATATGTACAAATAATGACACTTCCATGTTCATTCGTAACCTCCAACCCATTGCGCACTAAATTTAGGATGAGCTGTTTGATTTCGTTTTCGTTGATCATGATATCAGGTAATAGTTCTAGATCTGTTGCTACTTCTTTATTGCTATTGAAGGCATCTGCCTGGAGCATCGGAAATACTTTATTAATCACATCGTTAATATTACCGGATAAAATATTCTCACTATTCGATTTAGCCAATGATAAAAAATCGGTAATGATCGAATTGGCACGGTCAATCTCCGATATCATCAAATCCATATACTCTTTTTCTTGAGCGTATTTAGATTTCGACCCCATTAACTGTAGAAATCCCTTTACCGTAGTAAGGGGATTTCTAATCTCATGACTAATCCCCGCTGCTAATTGACCTATAAGATTGAGTCTTTCTAATCTTCCCAGCTCTTGCTGTTGCCGTTTCAGCTCAGTAACATCACGAAAAAAAACTGTTACTCCTTCCTTATACGGATAAGCATGATATTCATGGTTTTGATCAGGATGTGCAAAGCCCCCGGCCTCCCAGTGAACCGATTCATTTTGAGACATCGCTTCTTGCATTTTACGATATGTTAGGGAATCTTTAATCTGCGGGAATACTTCCCAGATACTTTTTCCGATTAGTTCAGTGTTATTCCCGTTAATGAACTTTTTTGTTTCCTTGTTAACGAACGTAAACTTCCAGTTACGGTCTAAGGCATAAAAACCGTCTGAGATTCCTTCCATAATTTTGATGATGTTAAGTTTTGATG
Source organism: Desulfosporosinus sp. BICA1-9 (assembly GCF_000802135.1). Taxonomy (NCBI): domain Bacteria; kingdom Bacillati; phylum Bacillota; class Clostridia; order Eubacteriales; family Desulfitobacteriaceae; genus Desulfosporosinus; species Desulfosporosinus sp. BICA1-9. Next base: position 57,255 of record NZ_JUEE01000172.1, on the reverse strand, counting down.
ATTCCAAGGTTATGTTCATCTGTTTTAAATCATTTGTGTAACCAGTGATTTTATTTAGAACAGGTTTTAATTCTGGTAGTTTGATTAAAATATTTTCATGTTTGCTATCATTATTAATGATAATGTTGCAAAATTTTTCTAAATATGATTCAATCTGTTTCATATGTTTTCTGATTGAAATTATAATTAGTGCTGATAAACTTAAAGCTAATATTACTATTGCACTCAATTCATTAAAAGACATTAATACTAAATCAGCATTCTGCGCATGGGCCCAAACAGAGCCAACTATTTTTCCCTCATCATATATTGGTAGAATGAGTCTAACATTATTACTGTTTGATATGTTATTAAATTCGTCATATGATAATACTGCAGAACGAATTTGATCAAATGAAATATTATTATATTGATTTTTAACTATTAAATCTAAATCATTATCATAGTAACCTATAATATAATCATTATTCTTATTGTTATTAATTATAAATTGTATAATACCTTCTATTTTTAACGCCTTATCATTCTTCGTTAAGTTTTTATCTTTTTTAAATTCTTCTACAGTTAAAATCTGAGATTGTATTCTCGTTTGTACATTTAAAGCACTTAATAATAAATCATAATTAAATTTTAGGGTTTGTTTCTCCCAAAAATTCTGTCCATAGAGAAGTATAAATAGGATAAGAAAAACAAGGATACTCAATATAACTTTTAATAAAGTCAATTGAATAATAGATTGCTTTTTTAAGATATCTCTAATATTAAAACCCATCAAATTGTCCTCCACGAAAGATATTTAAAATAAAAAAGCTTATAAATACTTAAACAATATAAAAGCTGGGATATCCAACCCAGCTTTTATATTGTTGACTACCAGATACTGTTTACGCGACTGCTAAATTCCTGATTACTTTTGCAATGCTTTCGGCGTTTTGGGTTGATATGCCCAGATAGCACACGCAAAAACGGAGGTTGCACTGGCTAAGAGCATTAGTAGGGACGCAATTGTAGCAAAGAAATACCTTTTCATAGTCTACACTCACCTCCTCTTCTATTAAAAATAGGTAGCAAGGTTAGGCTTTGGTAAACCACCCCTAAGACTACACTAACACTTACTAATTTATTATCGACAAAAGAAATTACTATGAATGAAATAATTACGAAAACGATTGATGAAATCTTAAGTTTGAATTTTAGACTACTAGAATGGATTGGCTTTGATTCACTGTCTACGGGAGCTAGGAAAGCTACTAGTAATAAAGAAATAAACAAAACAAAGAAAAGAACATACTCATTAGTTAAGTCATATTCGACATATTTTTTTACAAAAACTCCTATAGAACTATAAACTATAGTACCAAAGGCCAAACATTTTACTGGAGAATCAAAATGTGCCCCTCCTGATACTTTTCGTAATAAGCCACCGAAAATGGCAGCAATAACAGTCGGCATTAATGCATTAAAATAATATCCTAAAATCATCAAGAAAAATGAGCCTAAGACGAATAATAGTGCAGTTTCTATGGCATATGCAATAATTACCTTTTTATCTTCGTTATAATTTAGTTCATTTGTTATTACTTCAGTAAGTTTATTACTAATATTTTCAGTAAAATTCATTCATACTGCCTCTTTTGTATAAGTTTATTTAATAAATAAGCAGAGATAAACATAAGAAATACTTGAGGTTCTGTTATCGCAATCCTTATTACTAAGTTAGAGAATAACGTTTCAGGGGTTACTCCAAAAACAGGCATTAGCAAGGATAGGCAAACAAATTCAACAATTGCTAAAACTAAAAAACTCAATAAACTTGCAATAAGGGACAAACTAAAATCCCCCTTGCCAATCCAAGTTAAAACTGAAAACAATAGCATGATTTGTATAATGGTATGAATTCCAAAAGGGATGGTAAACAATCTCATTACATACGAAATTAATGCTAAAACAATTCCAAATAAAATAATTCTTTCCCATTTCAAAGGTATTTTGGCAATTACATAAGCTAAAGTGACTAAGGCAGTTTCTTCAGGTATTCCTTGTAATAGTAAAGCAATAAATGGAATTTTTATAGATCACACAACCTCTCCCACTAAACGCTATCAGCATGGTAAGTAGATAAAGTTTTCGGTATTATACTAAAAACAGGCTTTAACAAAGAAAAGCAAGCAGTCTCAAATATTATTAGAGCTAAGCAACTCAATAAACTTGCCATAAAGGATAGACCGATATCCCTCTTACTTAATATAGTTAGAACTATAAATAATAAAAACATTAATAAGATAGTATGAAGCCCAAAAGGAATAGGAAACAGTCTCACTACATACGCGCAAACGGTTAAAGCAGTCCCGATCAATAGAATCTTATTAAGTTTTAGGGGAATTCCAGAAATTACAAAAGCAAGAGTTGTAATTGCAGTTCCTTCAGGTATTCCTTGCAAGAGCATAACAATCACTGGAATGTTCATTTAAATCTCCTGTCAAGTTGATATTACACCATAACCCCTCACCACTCTCTATTAATTTCTATTATCGCACACTCTAAATGTCGAATTCGCGTAAATCTTGTCTACCTGTTACAATTAAGATTATCGGTTGAAATAGGGTTTATCTGAAGTAAGTTCCTTTAAATAAAAAATGCCCCAAAGCTAAAAGCTCTGGGGCATTACTTTGATTAACATAAAAGATCAACCCAAAGTCGATTATAAAAGCCAACGGCTTGTCTTGGAACGCCGTTCATCAAAACCTCGCTGTTGGTTTACCCAACCATAATTTTGCTGGCATTGGTGATCTTAACCTACACTTTAAATTTGTCAACAGCTTTCTTAAGGCTCTCCCCAAGCTTAGCCAAGGCTTCTGCAGATTGACTCACCGAAACCATGGTGGCAGCTTGTTCCTCTGACGTAGCAGAAATCTCTTCGGCACTGGCGGAGCTTTGCTCAGCAATGACCCCAATCCCCTCTACGGATTTCACGGTTTGAGCAGCACCACTGGCCATTTGTTGAGCAGCAGCTGTTACCAGCCTAATCTGATCAACGACGATATCTATTTCACCTACAATAGTATGGAAGGATACTCCCGCCAAATTAACAGCTTCTACTCCAGAGTCCACTTCTTCCTTCCCTTTATCCATCAATCCGACGGCCCGTTCTGTCTCTTGTTGAATATCACCGATTAAGCTTGCGATCTGAGTTGCTGAAAGGGATGACTGTTCCGCCAACTTCCGGACCTCTTCAGCAACCACTGCAAAGCCTCTCCCATTCTCACCCGCTCGAGCAGCCTCAATCGCTGCATTTAACGCCAATAGATTCGTCTGATCAGCAATTCCTTTGATGACATCTACAATTTGCCCGATCTTTTTGGATTGGTCACCCAATTTAAAAACGGTTTCTGCTGTCTGAAGGGAAACGTCACGGATCTGTTCAATTTTGCGGACTGCATTTTCTGCCTGAAGAGCCCCCACCTGAGCCGCTTTGGCTGCCTTTCCACTACTTTGATTAACAACCTCTGCATTGACCGCTACCTGTTGGGCGCTTTCAGACAACTGTTCGATGACCAGACCAGTATTTCTCACAGACATGGCTTGATCTGTGGCACCTGCTGCGAGCTGCGCTATAGAATCTGAAATTTGTTCACTGGCAGCAGTTGCTTCCTCCGCCGCAGCCGATAATTCTTGACTGGTTGCTGCCACACCTTCTGACTGTGTTAGTACTTCCCTAATGACGTCTCGAAGTGAATCTACCATCTCACTGACAGCTTGAGTGAGAACGCCGATTTCATCATGATTTCTAATCTTCGGCATCTTAATGTTCAAGTCTCCAGCTGCAACGGCTTGAGCTACCTTCGTCACAGAAACAAGAGGGCGGCTAATATGTCTTGCAATCATAATCGCCAAAGTTGCTCCAACAATCAAGGCAAGCGTAACAAAAATAATAAGCAATCTCATTACAGAGTTTTCAGTAGTCTGTGCATGATGGGTAGCTTCGACCCCTCCTTGAACCATAAACTCCATCTGAGCTTCCATATCCTTAAGCAGTTGGTCAAAGCTTTCTTTACTCTTTTGAGTTAAGATGGGTCTAGCCTCAACATCCTGACCTAACTGAGTTAACATCCAAACTTGCTCGGCATCGTCTATGTACTCATCAAACGATTTCCTCATTGCCTCGCTTTTGGCTATTCCCTCAGTCGTCGTTACATAGTTATTATATTCGGCAAAATCTTGCTCCCATTTCACTTTTATAATTGCGAATTGAGCTTTATTATCTTGAAACGTTTTCTCATCTGCACGCATCAGAAATCCTGCTAAAAGATAGCGCCGAGTGTCTTCTGTGTTAGCAACAACTTTTGCCAAGGAACTTGTTGCTTTCAACCAATGCTCCCCTAGATCTTCCGCTTCCAGATTGATCTTATAGACACCGTAATAGCCCACGCCTCCCACAAGTAGTGTAAGTAGGAGTACAACAAAAAAACCCAGCAGTAACTTAAGTCTTATTCCATATCTTATGACAGAACCTGAGGTATTAAGCTTATCATTCAACGTTTAATCTCCACTCCATTCTTTCTATAGGATCCAGTTGCCTGTTTATGCCTAATAAGGGCTCTAAACCATTAGATATAGACCTAAACAACAAGATGGATTATCTTTGCATAATAATAATTAATTTCTACAGATGAGCCCAAAATCCTTTATTTTTTCCTACATGAGAAAAAAGTTACAAACTCTTAGAACTTTCATCTTGTGTCATACAGATTGGATACGACAAATGTCGAGTGCACAGATTTAAGCTCTGAAAGACATTAAGAAACCTGCCCCAGAATAAACAAAATAACCCGCTAAACCGACTAAAAAAAGTCCACAGACTCCTAAAACAAAGCGATACACCAAAGGCGTAAAGAGTTTCTTTCCTCTAGCAACAGTGAATGCCACAAACGTAAACCAAATATAATCCGCTATAATATGTCCTAAATAAAAGCAGATGGCTCCAATAATACCATAGTTTGCAGCAAGCATCAATGAACCAGCGCCAGCGGTCGCCCACCACAGAAACCAATAAGGATTTGAGGCAGTTACAGTAATACCTGAAACCCAAGGCCGAAGACCTTTAGCCGTTGTCTCTCCCGAAAAATCAAGGACTACAGAATTAAAGGACTCTTTCAAAATTCCGTACGCCATCCAAAAAAGGAATAACCCCCCTACGATTCCGATCGTTCCTTTTACAACTGGCCAAGTGATATAGGTTCCCAAGCCATAGAAAATCGCCACCACTAAGGCAAGTTCTACTAGCGCATGGCCGGAAGCAATTTGAGGTCCAGCCTTAGCACCACGCCTCAGACTTTCATTGATGGTAACTGTAAGCAAAGGTCCTGGCACAATAGCTCCGAAAAAACCCATTAACATACTTGTCATAAAGATTGCTGCTAATCCCATATAATTCCACCATCCTACTTCTTTGTGCTATCCGTTATTTCTACATCACAAAGAAATTCCCTTCTTAAACTTCGCCTAAGAAGTAAAAGAAGAGAATTTCCGCTCCGCGTTACAGTATTTTCCGATTTTTTACAATCTTTCGTTCATTCTAATATATTGTCTTTTAGGAGCCACGCTTTTATAGGCAGGTCTAATAATTTTTCCAGCATTGGCAATTTCCTCCATTCGATGTGCACTCCAACCTACGATTCTGGAAATTGCAAAAATCGGCGTGAACATTTCCACAGGAATATTGAGCATTTTGTACACAAAACCTGAAAAGAAATCGACATTGGCACTTACCCCTTTGTACATGGTACTTAGCTTACTAATAACCCGCGGGGCAATGTCCTCAACCTTTACATAGAGTTCAAATTCATCTTCCAGTCCCTTTTCATGGGCAAGTTGGCAAGCATAATTCTTGAGAATAACGGCCCTAGGATCCGAAACAGAGTATACTGCGTGCCCAATTCCGTAGATTAAACCTGACCGATCAAAAGCATCTTTAGAAAGGATTCGGGTAAGATAGCGCTCAATCTCTTCATCATCTTTCCAATCCGTCAATTTATCTTTGATATCGTCAAACATCTCGATAACTTTTATATTCGCCCCTCCATGCCGCGGTCCCTTAAGTGCTCCAATTGCCGCAGCAATAGCAGAGTAGGTATCCGTACCTGTAGAAGTCACGACGTGGGTCACAAAGGATGAATTGTTACCCCCTCCGTGTTCAGCGTGCAGGACAAGGGCAAGATCAAGCAGTGACGCCTCTAACTTGGTATAGTTACTATCCGGCCGCAACATGGAAAGAATGTTCTCAGCAATACTCAAATCAGGGCGTGGGCTGTGAATATATAAGCTTTGGTTTCCATGGTAATGAGAGAAGGCTTGATAGCCATAGACTGCTAAAGACGGAAAGCAGGCAATCAACCTTAGACACTGTTTTAGGACGTTTTTCATGGAAGTATCATCCGGATTATCGTCAAAGGTATACAAAGCTAAAACGCTTCTGGCCAGCGTATTCATAATATCCTTGCTGGGCGCTTTTAAAATCATGTCCCGAACAAAATCTTCAGGTAGCCTTTGATACACTTTGGTTTCTAATTATTTACCACCGTCAAGATGAATCTTTTAAACAAACGATCAATATATATAGTCAACAGATACGTCCGAATAGGGGGAAGCTATGTCTTGGGACCTAAAAAAACGCAATTGGTCAGGCATCTTTATGACTATATCCACAGCAATTTTTGCTTTCGTCTCGATAGTATCCGTCTTTATCTCTGTCATCACCTGGCAGACCCAGCGCGAAGCAGCACGTCCATATTTCACCTTCAAAGAATCTCCTTCCATCCATCTAACCCACGAGCTTAGTTTCGAATTTAAATTTAATAATGTAGGAAATCATCCAGCTACAAACCTTTCCAGTAAAACTATCGTCTTTGACGAAAGCTTGCTAGAAGAGCCTATTCTTGTTGATGATTACACTGTGGTTAACGATATTCCTAGAGATACCACTACAAGTTTGCTCCTTAGCATAAAGAGTGTTGATTTTCTGCAAACCGATATCAAGCCACAGTTTCTTATCATTCATCTTAGTTATACTGATCCAATCACTCGAAAAATATATATCCAAACCATTTATACCAAATGGCCTGGAGTTATTGCCCAAAAACCTCAACACCTTATTCATGTGGAAGCAAGTGAAAAACAAAAAATCCTTACTTACTTAAAATCCCACCACCTATTAAAGCCAAAAAATTAAGTAAAATAACCAACCCCAGACAACGTCTGGGGTTACAATACAGTTCTATCCCTAAACAATAAAGGCGAAAAATCAAATCCACGACCTAAAAGTCACCTTGATAGCATAAATTTACTATATCACGATGAATTCCTTGACGTCAATTTACTGAGTCTATTAATAAGTTATGATATCATAATTCGAAAGAATTACTCAGAAGATCCGGACGCAGGACTCCAGCATGAAACGAGCGACCACTCTTAGAATTACAGAACCATATTTCTGCAGGACTGAACATGAAAGGATCGAGCTCGTAAAAATTCCCATTATACACTTCCAGAAATAATCGGCCATACTCTCGATACGAACTGGACGGAATCTGCTTCACGAGGGAGGCAAGAGATAGATCATCGTCACAAAGGTTATAAAGTACGGTTGAGCCATAGAGAATCGCATCGTTTGAGCGTCCTAGAGCAATTAGATTGTCACTGGCAACGGGGGGAAGTGGACAAATACCCCAGCCGGATTCAATATTTTTCAAGTCATAACCCAGTTCCATTAACTTCGCTAACCCTGTTTCCAGGGCACGTGCCGCTATCTGAACTGATCCAACCTGAGATGCGCAAGGAGCTACTAAAATGTAGAGATCCGCTGGCTCACAATCAAACTCTTCTAATTAATTGTAGGACTATATCTTCAGAAGGTAGTAGCTCACTTTCTAAACACAAAATTGCCGTCTGAGAATGATCTTCATAACCCATCGTATCGAACAGAGTTCCTTTGTGAATAATAGCGCGACCTGGACCCGAACCTAATGCTACCGAATTACCTATCTTAACTGGCCAACCAGCATATTGAGACGCCAAACAAGCCCGGACTGGATGATCAGTAAGCACTTCAACCGCAGGCCAGCGTAGCCCGTTAAAGTCTAACCAATGCAAATTTACATGAGCAAGCCCTCCGAGGCATACAGCAGCAAACAACCTCCCCGCATCCCAGCCGCCTTGAACATGCACACCGCAGTCGATCACGGTAACCCCGTTATGCAGATGAACCTCGATCCGAAGCAGCTCTCTCCTCGCAATTAATTCCTTAACCAAAGGTAATGCCTGACGGTTCGGACTTAGGTAGGGTAATTTGCTAAACGTCAAAAAACAACGCTCCTTTCTTTGTTACTAATTCTTTGTTCAAATTCTTCTCTGTTTCTAATTCTATACTTTTTAAAGCATACCCCATTTCAGCTACTCTTAATTCCAGTCCGAGTAGCTATTAGGCGTAACCTTAAACTAATTATTTAATAAACAAGCATCAACCTCTGTTTTCTGCGGCTGTCCTTATGATAGAATTATAAATAAGTAAAGAAAACTTGGCTTGCGCCCGAAGACACTGTCTTCGCACGTGTTAGCTTAGCGGAGAAGCCCGCAGGCGCCGGCGGAAGCCTTAGTTGCCCTTATGCGCTGGCCATGGATGACCGAGTGTCCCTGTAGCCATGGATGGCGAGAAGGACCTTCCAGAAAGTATACAACTGAAAGTTATACTTTCTGACCAGAATAAAAATACGCATATTTTAGGAGGGGTAAGTAGTATGCCTAAGAGTAATACTATTTTAGGGCTAGTGTTTGTCATTCTTGGTACTTTCCTGTTTACGAACAACCTTTTTTACTGGAACTTCTTCAGCATGGAGAACTTTTGGCCCATCTTCATCCTTATCCCAGGTTTACTATTTGAATGGAGTTACTTCAGCACATCAAGAAACCCCGGCCTATTAGTACCGGGGGGCATCCTCACATTCCTTGGTTTACTCTTCTTTTTCGAGATCTTTACTAACTGGCAATTTTCCGGCTATACCTGGCCGATCTACCCTCTATCGGTAGCCTTTGGTCTCTTTCAACTCTACCTTTTCTCTGGTAGACCTAGGGGACTTTTGATTCCAGTCTTTATCTTATCGACTGTCTCCGTTGTCTCCTTTGGCATTCTTTTTCTCCAAGTCTTACATACCTGGATTAATTTCGGATTACTCGCCCCGATCGCTCTGATCCTAGTTGGGCTGTTCATCATCTTTAGGCGATCCGACCCAATATCTCCACCAACTTCGAAATCCATCAATTTCGAAAAGAGGAAAAAATAGTCTTAACATATTTAAGCCACTACCTACTTAACGAGTCCCCTTAATCGTTAACTCTCCATCATACGAAGATATAATTTTGTATAGCTCAGGCCGACGATCCCGGAAGATCCCCCACTCCAGTCGCTGTATCTCAAGCAGATCTAGATCAAATTCTGCCACCAGTACCGTTTCTTCCACACGACCAGCCTCTATCACTTTGTTTCCTTGCGGGCCAGCGATAAAGGAGGATCCGTAGAAGGTGATCTTAGACTCTTCGTCTTCCTCAACTCCGACCCGATTCGAGGCAATCACTGGAATCAGGTTAGCTGCAGCATGTCCTAACATACAAGCTTGCCAATGTTCCTTGGAATCGATCGATCCATCTTGAGGCTCCGAGCCGATCGCAGTCGGATAAAAAAGCAGCTCAGCCCCCATTAACGCCATACATCGTGCAGCTTCTGGATACCATTGATCCCAGCAGACCCCTACCCCGATCTTGCCAAAGCGAGTATTCCAGACCTGAAACCCTGTATCCCCTGGGTTGAAGTAGAACTTTTCTTCATATCCCGGACCAGCTGGAATATGACTCTTGCGATATTTTCCCAGCACTTCACCACTGGCATCAATAACCGCCAGGGAATTATATCGCGCATAGTTTTTCTTTTCATAGAAGCTGATCGGTAAAACCACTTGAAGCTCTTTTGCCACAACTTGAAAATGCCTAACAGCTTTATTATGTTCCAGTTCTGTCGCATAAGCATAATAATCCGATTTTTCCTTCTGACAGAAATACGGTGTTTCGAACAGCTCCTGTAACAAGATAATTTGTGCACCCTGATTCGCAGCTTCCCTTACTAGGGCGTCTGCTTTTGCGATGTTTTGATCGATGCTATTAATACAGCCCATCTGAGTAGCCGCTACTTTAATGTTTCTCATCTTAAATCCGCCTTCCTCGGGGCATCTGTTGAGTCGTACAGTGCACATTACCACCCTCGCGGATGATCCCCATTCCATTAACTGTGCGTATTCGTCGTTCAGGGAATAGTTCTGTCAGTACCTGAGTGGCTAGCAGATCAGTATCTTTTGCTTTCCCACCGAAAATAGGCAGAATAATTCCCCCGTTAACAAAGTAAAAGTTTAGATAACTCAGGGTTAAGCGCTTACCAGTCTCTGCATCAATTAAGCTCGGCGGTTGCAGGATAGGGATGATTTCGAATTTCCGGCCCAGCGCATCAGTTTCACTCTTTAAGATCCTTATGTTTTCTTGGGTGATCACATAATTTTCATCCTCAGGATCGTCACAAATCTGTATTAGAATCTTGCCTGGAGCTACAAAGCATGCAATATTATCCACATGACCATCTGTCTCGTCTCCATCTAATCCATTCTTTAGCCAGACTACTTTCTGGATATTGAGAAAGTTCTTCAACTCAGCTTCAATCTGTTCTCGGGTCATTGCCGGATTCCGATTAGGGTTTAAGAGGCACTCTTGCGTGGTTAGTAACGTCCCTTCTCCATCGACATGGAGAGAACCCCCTTCCATAACCAAGGGGGCATCAAACCGTTTCAACTCAATATGTTTCAATAGTTCAGTGGCCACCTGATCGTCCAAATCCCAGGGTGCATATTTGCCACCCCAAGCATTAAATTTCCAATTAACCCCTGCCACATCCCCAGTATCATTGACAATAAATGTAGGCCCATTATCCCTTAGCCAAGCATCGTTATGCTCAATAGGAAGAAGTTCAATCCGCTCATCCTGAAATAAACGCGCAAGCCTCGCTAAATCCACAGCATTCACCACAACCGTCACTGATTCAAATTCCGCAATAGCCTGAATAATTTCGGTATAGCCTTGGCAAACTTCGTCATAATCCTCTGGATAACACATAGACGCTTGGATCGGCCATGAAATGAAGGTACGAGTATGCCTAGTCCATTCCGGAGGCATTTTATAATTTAGATTGCTTGGATACATTGTAATCCCTCATATTCCTAGTTAGTAAGCTTACTTTATATTATGCTTCAACCTATGAAAGAATATAAAGCAGCTGTCTTGACGGAGTTTGATAATACCTTGTTAGCATTATACATTAAAGTGGCCTAGCTTTCATCAATTCAAATAGTAAGCACTACTCCGTCTGCCTAAGAGTCCTGGAATGAAACGTTTAAAAGAAAACTTGGCTGGTGCCCGAAGACACTGTCTTCGCACGTGTTAGCATAGCGGAGAAGCGCTGGCCATGGATGGCCGAGTGTTCCTGTAGCTACGGATGGCGAGAAGGGTCACTTGGCGAAGGCGACAGCCCTAGTTGCATATGCTTAGGAAGCATATAACGCAAGTTTGTACTTCCTGATGGTACAAAAAAAGGACGTAACAGAAACCTTAGTTTTGCTACGCCCTCTTGTTATTTTATACTCTACCAGTGAACTCGTTCAGCTAAAGCTGAACATCGAGACTTAGGTGACGAAAGCTTCCGGTGACGATAGTCTCCAGTGGAGAGTATCGCCGAAGCCGCGATCCCAAAAGAAATGCTTACCGGCGTAGGATAGAGTATCGCCGAATCGCATGGCCCTTAACGAATATGATCGCGCTGAGGATAGGTTTCGCCGAGCCGCCTATTCTCAAAAGGAACACTTCGCGGCGAAGGAGACATTAGTCTCCTGTGGAGACTAATGCCGAAGGGCTAACCCTAAAAGAACACTGTAGCCCGTAGGATATCTACCCCCACTTCTAAAAATAGCTGTCTTAACGAGGATAAATATCATGCACTATGTCTATGCTGAACAGTTCGTTCTCGAGTCTGCAACGGTTTTTCCGAGTTTGCGTTTTGTGTCTTGGATTTACGATTAACTGAAAGGGTCATATAGCATAATACATAACCTAAAACAGAAAACCCAATGGCCGTTATCAAAAAATCTAATCCTTCCATACGAACCCTCCCTTATAACGTAGTAAAGACAGCAAATTGTGATTGGACAACTTCCAACTCCCCATTTTAAGTAAGTTTCTATATTTAGTATAAACTAATTGTTATAACTTTCTCTAAACAATTTATTAAGAAATTATAAACTCTGGCCAGAAGGGACGGGCTTCCTACAACCGCTCATACTCACCTTTATCATTAAGATATTGGATGTCAATACAACCATAGTACTCCCCATACATATCGAGCGGATCAAAGCCGCTCTTGCGAGTACAATCATCAGAATAACCAATGTAGAAAACTTCTTGATCATGGTCCCGCATGCGGAATTTATACTGAGGTTCAGATTCGAATTTTTGAATAAGCTGTTCAAATTCCGCGGTCCCTTTTGGGGCCTCTGAGCTAAAGTACTCTGTCAGCGTTTTCTTTTCGATGCAATCTTCCGTAATCTTAAACATATTCCTACCACCTTAATTTATAATTTAAATACTCAATTTCCTCTGCACCTCTTTGATCTTATAATCTATCATATCAGACTCTTTGTCCTCTTCCAACTCTCTTCTTTAACAAATCCAGGAGCGTTTCATGGCTCTCGCGTCACAGCAAATTCTAAGTTCGTTGCAATAATAATAGCTCTATGGAATAGGGAATAACCATGATAAACTAGCTATGTAATTTACCTTTGGAAAGTGAGGGGACTAAATGCTTCACGACGAAAATCAAAGCCTTGACGATCTCGTAGAAAAGCCAAAGAAGAGAAGCTCTAAAACAATCCTGAGTATCGTTATCACAGCTTTGCTAGGTCTACTAAATTTTAGTAAGCTAGCTTTAATTGCCAAGCTACTGTTTGGCTTAGTCAAAGCTTCTAAATTTGCCGGAACCTTTTTGACTATGGGATTGACGGTCGTTCTTTATGCACAAATATATGGCTGGTTATTTGCAGTGGGCTTTGTTGGAGTCATTTTCGTTCACGAGATGGGTCATTACGTGACGAGTAAGAAACTTGGTCTGGATGTCTCTACCCCAACGTTTATTCCTTTTCTTGGGGCATTTATCAAAATGAAGAGTGCTCCTAAAAGTGTTCGAGAAGAGGCGATCGTAGCCATAGGGGGCCCAGCAGCTGGAGCGTTGATAACGGTTGTTTGTTTATGGTTCTACTTAATAACAAATAATCATTATTGGGCAGGGCTAGCCTATACTAGTGCCCTAATAAATCTCTTCAATCTACTTCCCTTTGGTTCCTTAGATGGAGGTAGGATTTCCAAGGCAATCTCACCCTTTATTTGGGTGATCGGTTTAGTTATGGCTATTGTTCTCATCTGGAAACTACATGCCTATATACTGCTCATCATCTTGTTCTTTGGGGTTTATGAAGTCATAACCATGTATCGGCAAAAATCCTTAACTGCCCAATACCTGAGCGTAGAGCCTAGCTTCAGGTTAAGAATAGGGATTTCCTATCTTATTCTAATCGCCGTTTTAGCATTTCTAATGATGTATTCGTTAGATATTTCTAAAGCATTCACTGACTCAATTTATAACTTCCGATAACTCACGGAGCCAGAAAAGCACAAGAGAACAAGGGAATGTGCTTATAGTAAGAATGCTACGTCTAATTTAATGAGTAGAGGTATCTATCATTTTCATGATATTTCAATTTGCTGCCCTTTAATCCGCCTAAACATCAAATATAAAAAAAACTTGGCTGACGCCCACGAAGACACTGTCTTCGCACGTATTAATCATTCTATCAGCCTTGGCGAAGGCGTCCGCCTAAGTTGCAATTATGCTCCAGAAAGTATACATTCTGATTAGTACAAAAAAAGACGACAGAAAAAGCCCCCAGTCACTATACGACTCGGGGCTTTGCCATTGTCCACCAATAGCCTACTCAAAGCAGGCTCATACCAATCTAACAGGCAGATCTTTGGCTGAACGATCATCATCGCCGCACGCCTTCCCAGCCGAAGCCAGTGTACGGGCACCTTTAATAGATTATTTTTCGACCTGAAGCATAAATCTTCGGACAATGTAATATTAATTAGTGTATTTCGACGATGTAACAATATTTCCAGCTAAATAGTTTCTTAATCAGATAAAAAGCCTTCAAATATCACAACAACTTATGGCTTTCCAGCTTAAATCTTTCTGATCGTCCAACCCGAACCTGTTATAGCATAGCAGAACGAAATAACGCTCGGATTGAAATCGACACGAGTTCTGCGGGAACGACCTTCTTTGTTAGGTTTAAGACCTCAGCATAGTTTAGACAAGCACACAACAAGTATATCCGGGCTTTTCTTAACTTAAAGAGTAAGAGCGACTAGGGTTGGCGTTCTTACTCTTTTTGACATTTATGTAGGACCAAGGTCCCTTTCGAGGAATTAAACCCAAAAATTCATCAAATAACATCAGCTTTTATGGTATAATCGACATGACTTTGATAATTGAAAGGGTGACACTTCTGAAAAAGTTTTTTTTCTCGATCATGGCATCGCTTACTGTCGTATTATGCACGCCTTTTATAACCTACGCCAGCCCTTTAGCATACCAGACAGAGCGTTTAGCTGGACAAGATAGGGTGGAAACAGCCCTTAAAATATCTCAAAAAGGCTGGCAATCAGCACAAACTATTATCTTATGCGAATACAACGACTACCCCGACTCTATTGCTGCAACCCCATTCGCAGTTAGCCTAAATGCTCCAATTCTTCTAACCAAAGGAGACTCGATTGACCCGCGTGTAGTCCAAGAGCTGCAACGATTAAAACCTGAGAAGGTGATTCTTCTTGGGGGGACAGCTTGCTTGCAACCTTCCATTGAAAAGGAGCTTGAAAATTCCGGGCTGAAATGGGAACGCATAGGCGGATTGGATCGTTATGAAACCTCCATTATGCTTGCTAAAAAACTAGCTAACGATTCGCTTATCCTTGTTAACGGGGATGATTTTCCCGATGCCTTATCAGCCGCGACCTATGCTGGCATTCAACAAGTTCCTATCGTCCTTACCTCAACTACCTTTCCTAATTCTGTGATTGAATACCTGAAAGAAACAGTAGCTAAGCACCTGATCGTCATTGGTGGAGAAGTTGTGGTTCCTTCCGAGCAGTTAACTAAACATAACTTTATGATAGAAACACGTTTGGGCGGTCTGGACCGTTACGACACCAATGCCAAGGTCATATCCTTTATGAAAGACACCTATCAATCCACGGATCTTTTCATGGCTTCGGGCATCACCTTTCCAGATGCAGTAGCCGGTACAGTCCTTGCTGCAAAATTTAAGGCCCCCCTATTATTGACCGAACATATGGATATTCCGCCTTCAGTATACACTATCATGCGTGAACATATGAAAATTGAACCACCAGCAAAGGACCCTAACCCCGACTCTGACTCTAACACAGATAGTAAAGAAGGACTCCTCAAAGGTAAGATCACTGCTTCCGGAGTTTTAAATCTTAGAGAGACCCCCTCCTCAACGGGGAAAATACTTGCCATGATACCGGAAGGGACAACGGTGGAACTCACTGAAAAGCAAGATAAATGGTACAAAACAACCTATCAATCTAAAACAGGTTGGATTGCCGCTGACTATGTCAGCATCACATCGACGGGAATAGTCAACGCGACCGGGGGCTTAAACCTCAGAGAAACCCCCTCCCCGACAGGAAAAGTGCTTCTCAACATCCCGAAAGATACGACGATAGCGCTCACCGATCAGCAAGGTCAATGGTATAAAACAACTTACCAAGCAAAAACAGGCTGGGTTTCTGCTGACTATGTGACGCTTGCCTCCACGAGCATTGTCAGCTCTACCCCTAAGACAATTTCTACGACAACTTCTACGACAACTTCTACTACAGCTTCTCCCACAACTCCACCCTTTAATTTCACTGTCAATGGAACTGTCTATATTTTAGGAGGGACAGGCATTATTAGCCTCAATACGCAAAATATTATTGAGGGTAAAGCTTCTTCAAGCTATCAAAGTAACCTCAGGGACTTCCCACCTCTGCCCTCAGAACTGGCCAAGCCTGATCCGCCGCCTGCAACTGATGACGAAGTCACTGATTATGATCCTTCTAAAGAAGTTCTCGTCAATCCGTTTCAGGGAATCCCTGCCAATGCCCTATCAGGCAAGACAATTTTTCTAGATCCTGGCCATGGCGGACCAGATCTCGGAGCAAAGGGTCCTACCCAAACTTACGAAAAGAATAATACCTTAGCCATTGGACTAGCTTTGAATGACATCTTAAAACAAGCTGGCGCGAAAGTAATCCTTACACGGACAACCGATGTATCACCAGCGACCAAATATTCTCAACTTGAAGATCTTCAAGCCCGAATGGTTTTAGCCAACTCCTGTAATGCCGACCTCTTTATCTCCATCCACAATGATTCGTTTACCATACCTACAATTCAAGGCACCACAACGTTTTATTCGAGGGATAACCCTAGGCAAAATGAAAGCTTACAACTAGCCAGCAGCGTTCAAACCGCTCTGATCGACACCCTCAAAACTACTGATCGTGGAGTTAAAGAAGCAGGATTTTATGTTTTGAAACATACTACCATGCCATCCATCTTGATTGAGACCGCATTTATTTCGAACCCCTATGAAGAAGCAAGGTTACAAAACCCAACATTTCGGAAGAACGTCTCAGCAGCTATCTTCCGAGGGACTTATAATTATTATACAAATCCTCTGCCTCGCGATTGAGCCTACCTAGGCAAACTTATATTAGAATAGTTATTAGTATAGTTAATGGTGGTCAGTTAAATCTAGGACTCAAAAGTTTATCTGATTCTTCCAGAAAGATACTTACTAAATAGGATTAAAATAAAGAGGTAAAGCCCACGTCTGGGCTTTACCTCTTTATTTTTCAGCAATTTTTTCTTTTATAGTAATATTCTAAACTAATAATCTTAAATTTGTATAAACAGATTATAAACAAATTATAAACTGTTTTCCCTACCTTTCCTCTCGGTCATAAGATAGACCCAAAGCTCCAGGCGTAGACAAGCGTCCTTTGTGACGAGCAACCACAAATACTAAGATTAGGACGGTAAACAAATAGGGTAACATTTTTAAGAAAAAAGGAGACATTTCAATGCCCAAGACTTGAAGACGGAAACCAAGGGCATCAATCCCCCCAAACAGGTAGGCACCCATTAAAGCTCGCCAAGGATTCCACAGAGCAAAGATAACCAGAGCTACCGCGATCCAGCCACGACCAGCCGTCATGTTTTCCAACCAACTGGGAGCATAGGCTAGGGATAAGTAAGCTCCCCCTACACCGCCTAAAGTGCCACCTGCCACAACATAGAGATATCTTAAATAAAAGACGTTTAAACCAAGGGCATCCATAGCCGCCGGATTCTCCCCTAAAGCTCTGAGGTTTAGCCCGGGCCTAGTGTGATACATGTAATACCATATTACAACGACTAGTACATAGCTGATATACACTAAGGCATCCTGTTGAAAGAAAATGGGGCCGATGAACGGTATATCTGCCAAAGGTCCAAGAGGCAGCGGGGAAAAGGGTTTTTCAACCGGTATTCCGATATAAGCTTTACCAAGATAGCCGCTAAGACCAGTCCCAAAAATTGTTAAAGCTAAGCCACTTACCACTTGATTAGCCCGTAAGGTAATGGTTAAAAAAGCGTGAATCAGCGCCACTGCTCCACCAGCTAGCATGGAAGCCAGCAAACCAATCCAAGGATTACCTGTGGTTACTGCCGCCATAAACCCTGATACCGCACCCACCAGCATAATTCCTTCAACACCTAGATTGATGATTCCAGCTCGTTCAGTGATTAGTTCGCCCAGGGCAGCATAGAGGATCGGTGTTCCAGCGATCACTGCAGCTGCCAATAAAGGGATTAAGAATTCTTGAATGTTCATTTACTCAATTCCTCTCCTTTCTGGCCGAACAGTTTCACTCTGTAGTTCGTAAGGACTTCGCCACCGAGGACAAAGAAAAGAATCGAGCCTTGTAGCATTGTCGCTACAGCGGCAGGTACTCCCTCCACTTGTACTGCGTATCCTCCCACTTGTAACGCTCCGAACAACACTGAGACGATAATAATAGCCAAGGGGTTAAGTTTACTGAGCCAAGCTACAATTATGGCAGTATACCCATACCCCGGGCTGATTCCATGTTGCAGCTTACCAATAATCCCACTGACTTCAGCCATACCTGCTAACCCTGAAATTGCACCGCTCAGAAACATCACCAACAAAATATTGCGTTTAATATTCATTCCGGCATAACGCGCTGCTCGCTCACTTGAACCAATCACGTTAATGCTGTACCCCCAGCGGGAATACTTGAAAACGATGGCTAGGATAACTGCCAACGCCAAAGCAAAGAACAAACCTGCATGAATGCGGGAATCACCCAGACCAGGTAACCTAGCAGCCTCCGCAAAGGGTGCGGTTATGGGGAAATTTGATCCCTTGGGATCCCTCCAGGGACCGTAGACCAAATAGTCCACCCATAGGATTGCCACATAGTTTAGCATTAAGGTAGTAATAATTTCATTAACTTTCCAAATGGCTCTAGGGATAGCCGTCAAAAGAGCCCACAGTCCCCCTGCGATCATCCCGAGGACAACCATTCCTGGCAGCATCAGGTAAACAGGCAGAGTAGGGAAGGTTAATGGTAGCCAGGCTGCTCCCATGGCCCCCATGTAGAGCTGACCTTCAGCACCAATGTTCCATAACTTCATTTTGAAAGCCAAGGAAACACCCAACGAGGTCAACATCAAAGGAATGGCCTTAACCATGGTCTCGGTTAGCCCATATTTTGAGCCCAAACTATCTTCAAACATCAGCAAATATATGGTCAGTGGTTTTTCCCCGGTCAGGACCAAGAAGATCGCCCCCAACAAAAGGGCCAACAGCACGGATATTAAAGGGATGATAAAAACCATCACCGGCGAAGGAGTTAAGCGTTTTTCTAGTTTAAATGTGAGCCGGTTCATCGTCCATCATCCTTTCTGGCCGAGCAGGAACCTGTCATCAAGAGTCCCACTTCTTCCAAGTCAGCTTGTTCAATAGGAAAGTCCCCAGTTAGCTGACCGTCAAACACTACCCCAACCCGATCGGCTAATTTGAATATTTCTTCAAGATCTTCGGAAATCAGCAAGATCGCAGTTTTACGGGTCTTTAATTCCAACAGTAATTTATGAACTGCCTCAGTGGCCCCGATATCTAATCCCCGTGCCGGGTAAATTACTACCATCAATTTGGGAGAACTAGAAATCTCCCTAGCCAATAACAACTTTTGTAAATTACCACCTGACAGTACCCTGACAGGCTGACGCAAGCTGGATATTTTGACTTGGTACTGTTTTACTAGAGTTTCAGCATTACGCTCTATGGCCTGGGATTTTAACAACCAACGCCCTGAGTACTCAGGCTGATGATAATTCTTCAGAATAAGGTTCTCTAAGGCATTTAGCTCCGGTACTAATCCCATCCCTAAGCGATCTTCAGGCACATAGGCAACACCTAGGTCAATAATCCTACGGGGGGAGAGGTTGCTGATATCCTGGTCGTTCAAGAGGACTTTACCGCTCTCAACTCGGCGCAATCCTGCGATGACTTCCGCCATTTCTCGTTGTCCGTTGCCGGACACACCCGCCAAACCGAGAATTTCACCTGCCCTTACACAAAGGGTCATTTCACGCAAACAGGGAAGACCCATGTCATTGAAGGCCTTTACCTTATCTAGTTCTAGTACAACCTCACCTACAGGAGAAGAGTCTCGCTCATACTTCGAGGCCACAACCCTGCCAACCATTAAGCGGACCATCTCTTTGGCATTGATCTGGCCTTGTTCTAGTACACCAGCTAACTTTCCAAGGCGCAACACGGTAACCCGATCTGCGATGGCCTCAACTTCATTCAATTTATGAGTAATGACAACTACAGCACATCCTGTAGAGGCCATTCTGCGCAGATTTTCAAAGAGTTCAGCGGCTTCCTGAGGGGTAAGCACAGCCGTAGGTTCATCCAATATCAATACTTTGGAACCGCGATAGAGCATGCGGACGATCTCTACTCGCTGTTTTTCCCCCACGGACAGCTGCCATACTTTAGCGTTCAAATTGATTTCAAGACCGTATTTTTTCCCAAGCTCATTGATGCTGGCTTTAAGTTCTTTGTTAGCAAGCAGAAAGGAACTCCCCTGTTCACCTAAGGTAATATTTTCTGCCACTGTAAAGGGCTCTACCAATTTAAAGTGCTGATGAACCATCCCGATACCGCAAGCTATAGCATCTCTGGGGGAACGGAACTTTTGTTCAACCCCATTTACTAGGATCTTTCCACCGTCTGGTTTATACAGACCGGCTAACACAGACATTAGAGTGCTTTTCCCAGACCCATTTTCTCCTAAGATAGCATGGATTTCTCCTGGGTTAATATCTAGGTCCACGTGATCATTGGCTAGGACACCTGGAAACTTTTTAACGATTCCCTGTAATTGAATTAGTGCTTGATTCATACAGTCTGTCTCCCTCAATTCAATTCACAAACACGGGTTCCCGGCTAATTATACCTAAAATACTCTTTTATAGTAGGAAATTACGCTTTGAGGCCACCTATAGCAACTTCAAAGCGTAATTTCTGAATTCACAACTACCCTATAATGAGTATATTAGTTTTAGCTGTTTACTTAGGAATTGTACCGTCTACCCCTTCAACAAACCAGTCAAAGGAAAGCATATCTTTATCCGTCATGACTTGACCAGCAGGAACTTTCACTTCTCCCTTTTGATCCTTGATTGGACCTGTAAAGACATCCCACTTTTTAGCCATGATCTGATCTTTCGCTTCAGCCACTAATTTCTTAGTATCTTCAGCTACCATCGGGCCGAATGGAGCAATGTCAACAATACCATCGCTCATTGCACCCCAGTATTGATCATTCTTCCAGGTTTTATTACGGACTGCTTCGACAGTTTTCACATAGTATGGACCCCAGTTCCAAACTGCAGAGGTCAAGACAGCCTTAGGAGCCATCTTGGACATATCCATATTATAACCAACCCCAAATTTACCGGCCTCTTCTGCAGCTTGCATAGGTCCAGGCGTATCTTGGTGTTGAGCAATGACATCAGCGCCTGCTGTCAATAAGCTCTTGGCAGCATCTTTTTCCATGGCAGGGTCATACCAAGTATTTGTCCAAACTACTTTTACTTTAGCAGCAGGGTTAACAGAGCGTACCCCCTGAGTAAATGCGTTGATACCTCGGATAACTTCTGGAATCGGCATAGCTGCTACATAACCGATGGTGTTGCTCTTAGTGGTTTTACCTGCTACGATACCCGTTAGATATCGAGCCTGGTAGATGCGGCCGAAATAAGTACCTACATTTTCTGAAGTTTTATAACCTGAGTTATGCATAAACACTACATCAGGGTATTTCTTAGCTACATTGATGGTGGGATCCATATAACCAAAACTGGTCGTAAAGATGACTTTATTGCCCTTTTCAGCCAGTTGAGTAATTACGCGCTCAGAATCCGCGCCCTCAGGAACTGACTCAATAATCGTTGTTTCAACATCGGGAATTTTGTCAACCAGGAATTTGCGACCTTGGTCATGAGCATAACTCCAGCCTGCGTCACCGACTGGTCCAACATAAACATAGGCCACCTTGAATTTTTCCTTCGTAACTTCTTCCTTCTTAACTTCTGCTGGTGCTGGTGTAGCGGTGGGCTTATTGCCGCAGCCTGTGATTACGAGTAGAAAGGATACTAGCAAAGCGACCAAAACAGCACTTCTTCGTTTAGAATTCATTTCGAAATCTCCTCCTTCTTTTCTCTTATAGTTGATAGGTACGAGTCTTGCTTACTAAAAAATGAACATGGCATATAGGTCCCAGCTCACCTCCCAGCCCCGGTAATAAAAAAAGCTTTCTCTGAGATAAAAATCTCTCAAAAAAGCTTCATTGCGTTGATTACCGGATACTCATCTATTATATTACCTATAATTGAAAATTACAATGATTTCTTCGTTAGGCTAAATATTCCCCGGTTGGCAAAGGGTACCTTAAGGGTACCCTTCATCGACCAATGCCAAGCATTCAACGTCTTGACGATTTTAGTAAGAAAATGTTCTTACTAGGCGCAGAAAATTACTAAATACCTGCCCAACCCTACCTTTAACACCTAATTTTTCTGGTGGAGGTGGGGGAGTTGGTTTTCGCCCATGGACAAGACCAAAACCGAAGTAGCCCTGGTTCCGTTTCATGAACTCGGCATTTTTTTTCAATCTAGCCACTAATCCTGGTTGATTAGCGACTTTATGCGTAAGATCTTTGATCAGCATCCAATCCTTTTTCAGCGCGTTTAGAATCACATTACCATTATTCCTCAAGCGCTGGGGATTTTTGATTTCGACATCTAAAAATCCGACTTGTGATAAAGCCTCCTGCCAATCTTGGAAGGACAACGGGTCAGTGCCAGATCCAAAGCACTCTGCCAACTGCTGTTTAAGATTAGGAGGTAATTTTCCTAAAAGGGCCATTTCTAGATCTGCCACGCTTCCCTCAGGCTTTAACACTCGATAAAATTCTCGGTATACTCTAACTTTATCTAAAAAGACCGTGATTGATTCAGCAATGACCTTATCAAAGTAATTCTCCTCAAACGGCAACTTATACACATCGGCTACTCTAAATTCTACGAGATGAGAAACTCTCTCTTGCTCTGCTCTTTGGCACGCTTTTTCAACCATTTGGGGATTAATATCAATTCCCATGATTCTGCAGCCAACCGTTTTAGCCAAATGGCAAACCGTAAGACCCGTCCCACACCCAGCGTCCAGTACATAGTCTTCCTTCTTTACTTGCAATGCATTTAAATTCTGTTGGGTCACCGGAAAGCCTCCCGGATGCGAACTGCCGATACCAAGCCATGCTAACAGTTCAAAATAGTTCATCTCTTCGACTTTCTTGGATTCACTCAATACCACAAATTACCCCTCCCTTCAGGGTATATGGTATAATATTCCTTGAGCATACTTGCTGACAGTTGTCTAAGTGAACTCGTTCAACGAAAGTTGAAAAAAGCAAAGCTCAGTATTTATTAGGGATAGTAAAAAGTGCCTTTCACACTAACTTCAGGGTGAAAGGCACTTTTTTTAAATCTAACATTTGATTAAGACTAAATAACAGCGGTAGATATCCTGATAACTTGGAGGCATCTGCAAAACCTGATTCACAGACATTTGCCGTATTTCACTGACATCTGTCAAAAAATTCGCCTTAAGACAACAATCTATTTGCCCCTCCAGATTTTCTAAGCGTTTACGTAAGTTGGAATCATAGGGCCTCCCCAGTTCACGAAGAGAACCCTTTTGTAGGCATACTGCTTGTCTGATCTTGGTAAGAATACCGCGCATAAATCGATTTTCCAGCGTATCATTGTCATTTACAGGTTTGGGATCGATCAGTAGAGCCGGGCGATAATAATCTGTGTCAACCCGAATGAAGCCAGATTTTAGGTCCTTTTTCAGATATTGTGGTTTTTTCGCCAGAAACTTCAAACTCTCTGGTCCAACTTTTTTGACTCGCTCAGCATTCCTAACGGTATTTCCCTTTTTTAAAGGAGGACATAATCCAGATTGAATACGGTTTACAGTAGCTATTAAATGCTCTAACACCTTTATCCAGGCCTCCGATTGACCTCTTAGAGAGCCTAAAGCAAGAATATCTTGCAGATCTATCTCGACTCGTAAACTGATCCTTTCTTTAAGAAAGCCAGAATGAGGTGAAACCATCTTCCTCTAACCTCCGCAACATATATGCTAATTTACGACTACTCAAGGGAAATTTCGCCTTGAGAAAAACTCCGTTTCCTTGCCAAGGCAGATAAAGAGCTGACGCATCTTCCATCATTTCCTCAGGATTTTTAGATTCACCTAAGGCGAAGAACATTAATTGGATAAGCACTCTCTTCACGGAGGAACTACTTCCTTGCAAGCGTGGTAAAATCTTTTGCAAAAGCTGAAGGTCAAAAGCTTGCTCTTCAGTCATCAGGGCGTATCGGTCGTTATAGAGGAGGTAAAAGTTGACTTCGTCACGTACCCGAAACCCGACCTGAGCATAGATCCCCTCCAGAATTTGATTAACCTCGATCAGCCGTCCTGTACTCCGGCGAATCAGGACATCGTTTTCGAGATTGGCATCCTGAAGCGTAAGATAATCACTTCGAAAAAAAGAATTGTTGATCGGACCACTTGCCAAACCGACTGACCGCTTATCCCCTTCCTCATCTAACCGACGTTCCGGAAAACGACCCAGATCAATCTGACTAAATTCAATCATTTGCGCCCTATCTAATACCCGCTTACTAAAGGGGTAGGTAGTCTCATCCATATTTACCGTCCCGATCAGGTAGACATTATCTGGTAGGGCCAGCTTCTGATACTCTTCCTGGAATACGACATCTTTATCATCAAGGGATAGTACGGAGTCCGTCACGATCCCCACCTCATTCCAGCGTCTGGTTTCCATAATGCTGAGGAGATCACTAAAATAGTGTTCCACCCGCGCTAAATTAAGCTCATCCAAACAGACGAAATAGGGCTTGTCCCTATTTTCCAGTTGTGAAGCTCGAGCTAACAATCTCGTAAACTTAGCTGGTCGAAAGTTTCCCGCTAAATCCGTATAACCCAACAGATCTGAAGGATCGCTCCAATCTGGCCGTACTGGAATGAGACAATATTGCCCATTCTCCTCCGTAGCACCACTTGCCTCGGCAAAAAGCTTTACCAACTTAGTCTTCCCTGTCCCTGAAATACCAGCTAGAATCACAAAAGGCTTGGTTTTTAGAGCTAAATACAGGTTCTCAATGCTATCCGCCGGGTATGAGAAGCCCCTACTTCGAATATACTTCTTAATTTCCTCGATCCGCTGCTTGGGAGAAACAATGATCTGTTTAAGACTCTCGACCTCGTCACCCTGAACATTCTCTTCAGACATCTCCGTATCCGGGGAATCCTTTGCTAGAACTTTTTCTACAAACAGTTTATAACTCTTAATTGCTTGACTTAAATCTTCAATTAGAACCTCATTGTCCGGCATGTTACGTCGGTCATAGCGTGGCTCTCGCGCAAGCATGCTTTTTAAGGCTTGGATCCTGTTTTGAGCGCCTTGGTTACCACCGTTCCCACCTTTTTCATCCAAGGGCTCCGTAATTCCAAGCTGAATGGTCAAGTACACCGACTCCATGTTCTCTGAGAAGAGATAACGAACATATTCCTCACGCTTAGTTATTTCCATTATTTTGCGGTCCATGATCGCAATCCAAGGAATATTCGTCCAGTTGCGCATACCTACAGAACCCTCAACTTGGTATCGTTCATCGATGAAAGGTAGGCGTTGTAGATCCTCTGGAATCGTTTTTCTCATTAACGTCCCCAACGCATGTCCGTTGAACGGCTCGCTTTTAGCCTTAACATAAGAATTCATGACATTCAAAAAATGTTCCCTGAGGGAAACTTCGGGCACCGGCCTGAGAATTTCATCAGTGGCATGCAACATTTTCTACCACCTTTTTCCTATTACTTCTATTACACATGATTCGGCAAAACCCAAAATATCCCTTCTGATAAAAAACACAATTAAGCCCTAACCATAGGGTATTCTCCCCTTGTTTGTCGTAAATAGGCCGTTATTTATCCAATCGTGAGACTCCCACTTCTACAAGTGGGAGTGGTACCCCGTACTCTGCTTCAGTGACGATAGTCTCCGGTGGAGAGTATCGCCGAAGCCGTGATCCCAAAAGAAATACTTACTGGCGTAGGATAGAGTATCGCCGAGCCGCCTTTCCCCCAAAAAACACTTTGCGGCGAAGGAGGTAGACTCCATCCTAGGTTGCGAAAGTATTCGTCAGTGGATCTGCGCCCTCGGCATAAGTAATCCTTCAGCGCGATAGTATTCGTTAAGGGTTGTGCGCTTTCGGCGATAATGTCCACTGGACACTATCGTCACTGGATACTTATGTCACCGAAGTCTCGACGTTCAACTTTAGTTGAACGAGTTCACTATGAATGAGCTATTACTATATGTTCAACTCAAATACAGTTATCGACAGAATATTAAACGTGGATAACGGATATTCTAAATTAATCCAAAGTCAGTAATATAAAGGGGATAGGAGACAATGCCCAAATACTTTATCTATCCAATCTTTACATTAATTTTCGCATTAATCGTAATAGCGAATGTACCGAGAAACGAAATCCAACGTTTGTCTATTTATGGAATCATTTTTGGTGGAATGATAGATGTTTTGGTGCATAGTTTTGGATATGTCACTGGATTATTTTCTTGGATAAATTACGGACCTTTTGGATTCATAGGCGTACATATTTTTGCAAATATAACATGGTCAATATTTTTTATATTATATTTTTATTTTTTGCCAAAACAAAAGCCATTAAATTATATATTCGCTGTTGGCGGGATCTTTTTTTCCTCAGTGTATTATAATATGGTCATCGATTTGGGTATCTTAAAATCCTCCAGTAGGATTTGGTTACCTTTATTTGGTTTTGCTGTTTGGTTTTCAATAGCAACGTGGGGTTATTATAAATTGAATAGTTTCATACAAGTAAAACAAGAGGAGTAGAATCTAATAAATTAGAGCGGTAACTTACAATTTCCAACATCATATTGAGTAACATCACCAATAACGGAGGGTATACTAGTTGGAAAACACACATAATTTTATTTTGCCAAAAACAAATCTTATCGGTATCGGTGCTATCAAAGACCTTCCTAATGAATTATTGTCATGGAAGCTGAGCAAAGTCCTGATTGTTACAGATAAAAACATGATAAGTCTTGGATATGTTGAAAATGTGGAAAAAATCTTAAAGAATTTATTTATCTCCTATGATATTTTTGACGGAATATTACATCCAAACCCTACGGTTTCTTTTGTAGAGGACGGTTTGACTTATCTCAAAAAAGGACTTAATATCTTTAAACGAAACTACAAATTGATAATTTCCATCGGCGGCGGAACAAATCATGACTGTGCCAAAGCAATCGCTACAGTAGCTACGAATGGCGGTTCAATCATTGATTATGAAGGATATAATAAAGTAACCAAACCAGCAATACCGCAAATTGCTATCAATACAACCGCAGGATCGGCAGCCGAATTAACGATGGTTGCCATAATAACAGATAATTCTAGAAAGGTAAAAATGACGATCTCTTCGCCTTTTCTAACACCATTTATTACAGTCAACGACCCCATATTTATGACATCTATGCCCAAAGAAGTTACTGCCAGCTCAGGTATTGATGTTGTTTCCCATGCCATAGAAGCTTATGTATCGACAGAAGCTTCTCCTATCACAGATTCTTTAGCACTTGAAGCACTAAAACTGGCTTTTGAGTATCTTCCGAGGGCCTATGAGAATGGCAATGATCTGGAAGCCAGGGAAAAGATGATGTTTGCAAATATTATGGCTGGCATGGCCTTTAATAATGCCGGACTGGGCTATGTGCATTGTATGGCACATCAATTGGGTGGATTTTATAATCAAACCCATGGTTGCTATAACGCTGTCTTGCTGCCTTATGTGTTTGAGTTCAATTCCGTCTCCATACCTGAACAAAGAATCCTGAAAATATGTGAAGCCATGGGGATTATTACCCATAACAGGTCACAAGCTGTTGACTTAATTATTGACTCAATTAATAAATTACGTTCCAAAATCGAAATCCCCGGCAAATTAAGTGAGATGGGGCTAATGGAAGGTGATATTGAACCACTCTCTCAGAATGCCTTAAAAGATATCTGTTTCTTTACCAATCCAAGACAAGGCTTTGTTGAAGATTTTATTAGCCTCTATAAAGCAGCCTTCTAGAATTACGTCAGTTTTGACGGATCACTAAACCTTTCTACCTCCCTTCCATTTTAAACCTAACTCATCATCTATTTAACCGTACAATTGAAAAAAGATATGCTATAGAACGAGTAAGCACTCACTTGAATCTATAGCATATCTTTTTCCTTACATTCAAGGATGATGCGATAATATGTGTGTACTCAGCGGCTATACTATCAATATTAAAACCCGGCGATTAATCAGTCCAGAAATAATTTTAACTAAACTGCGAGTATTGATAATAAAGATTACACATTAATTTGGAATGCTTAAACGATAGTTACTACAGTATTGGAAGAATTTTTTCTTATACCACTTAACCGCTCTATAAAACCCATACCAGTTCGAATTCCTAAAATCACTTGCCAGTTGAACCCCCTCAACCGTACGATTATCAAAACGTTTTCGATCATAATTACTGAAGGCTTCTTTCAACCACTGATCCTCTTCATAGCTAAACAAGCAACTGTCGGTCTTAGTAAATAACCCTTGTTCAATCATGAGTCTTTGCCAATTCGACTCCCGTTGCTGATCCGTCCCTTCCAAGGTGAGTGCATTCATAAGCAGCTCAAAGTTCTTAAACTTTAGATTTTGGTCCAAGAATTGAGGATGTTGTGTTAAATACTGTTCCACATGCCTTTTAATGCTCCGGAAAGCACGCTGATAGCGTTCTTTATTATCAATTTCAACGTTCTCATAAGAACCATTAAATTCATCACTATAATCATAGTCATACGACCATTTCAGGTAAGGGAGGTCAGGATAGTCCATGGCTTGGCAGTGTCCATAGGCAGGCCTAAAATGGTCAAAATACGTCTCGAATCTATCCTGATTTAATTGCTTAACAAAATTTATAGAACGGTCTATCAACCCCCAAGAGACTTTGGATTGAGCCTCACAACTCTTAATATCATTAACTTTGCTCACCAGGCCACTGAACCCTTGGTGCGCAAACGTATCCGCGTAAGCATGTAGAACAATGCCCAGTTTAATTAAGTCTCGTTCGTGAAAAGCATCACTTAAAATATCTAAAATGACAGGGGACTCTTCTCCGCAACGAAGTTTTTGGGTAAAGTTCTCACCTTTACATCCTGGGACAAAATGAAAAGCACACGTGTTGTTGATCAAAGCCTCATAATTAAAGGTTTTTATCCGGAAGTAAGAATGACAAGTAGCCATATTAAAAAAAGCTAGCCGGTTATCAACAAGCTCATGCTCGACATTATGACCTGATTTCTTAAAGTAAATCAGATTTATTTTGGCATCATCCACTAATTGAGACGCATAGGCGATAATGTGAGCACTTTCTTTCTTAAACCCACAGGCTCGACAAAACGCTAAAACAGCATAGAAATGAGCATCTCTGTTCATAAGTACCCTCCTTGTACCTCCATCCCTCCTAAAGAATCGAGGTTTGCTTAAAGTCACAACCTTGATGCACCATACTATGCCTATATCTCATAAAATGTACTGAGGAGGAGATTACGATGTCTGACTTCTTATTACAGGGAACGGGTAACGATGAATTGGACAAAACCATCCAAATCGTGGGCTACTCTTATGATTCAACCCAAGATATCTTCTATTCTAATCTGGATGCTTGGCAAAGAAAGGTCGGCTACTGTCGTCTATATGATGAAGCAGCCGCGCCTTTGGGGATGATCATGGACTGTGAACCAATTTTTTTCGAATACGGGGACAAAAAATGGATGATAGCCTTCTGGAAAGGTCAATATGACATGGTGACAGGTGGCGAAATAGGTGTGTATACTGAGGCTCTTAACTTAAAGATTCTCGGACTATTTGAGGGTTCCTTTTATCATTGCGTTAGCAATGATCATCTCTTGCCAATGTCGTTTACCCTTAGAAAGAACGGCAAAGTCCTCTTTTCAAGAGCAGGGAAACACTGGTGGTTAACCGGATTCAAACTTGGTGAATTCTCCGAGCCTTCGGAACTAAGGATGGATATAACGATTACCTTGGAAAATTCAATCATGCGTGATGCCTTTGTGGCGGGTTTATGGAATGCGGGATATTCCTTAGATCGATTCACAAGAGTTGGAAACACCGTTAATCTTTCGTTTGGTACCCCTGTTACACCACAACCCTTTACTCGAACTAAACCCACAGATTGGATCATACAAAGGAAAAACGAACAATTATGTCTTAAGTATCAAGAAATTACGGAACCTTTTGCAACTGTGCAGGGTAAAGTAAAAGCCATTGAAGAACAAGCACCAATGATGTACCAAAAAATCATCAAGCTTGGGAAATCTAAACCGTCCTACGAGCGGTATGAAACTCTCATTAACTCGTTTCTCTCAGCTAAGAAAGACGTACGCAATTAATTTTGACGAGTTAAAGGGCTTCGAAGTTCTACGAAACGACGACCAAAATTACAAAAGAGTGGGCATTGCCCCACTCTTTTGTCTGATATTAAATGCCTTGATTCTTTGCCGGAACAGGCCCCCGCGAAAGAGCAATCCTTCCCGTTCGTACAATTTCAATAATTCCATGATCTTCTGCTAGTACTTGACATAGAGCATCAATCTTTGTTTCATCGCCAGAAAGCTCAATCACCATCGTCTCCCTGTTAACGTCGACAATGCTTGCTCGAAAAATCTCGACAATATTGATGATATCTGACCGTGTAGCAGCACTGGCTTTGACCTTAATCAAAGCTAACTCTCGTTGAATCGACTCTACGGCCGTAAGGTCACTAATTTTGATGACATCCACTAATTTTGACAACTGATTAACAACCTGTTCTTGCTCAATTTCATCCCCCTCAACCACAATCGTGATTCTGGTGGTATCGGGTTCCTCAGTGTATCCAGCGGCAATACTTTCAATATTAAAGGCCCGACGGCTAATCAGTCCGGATATATGGGTTAAAACTCCCGGTTTGTTTTCGACTAAAACGGCGAGTGTATGCTTCATCCCTCTTTACCCCCTATAATCATCTGATCCAAGCGAGCACCTGATGGAACCATGGGTAGGACGTCTAACACTTCCGGTATCCGAATATCAACCACCACTGGACCGGGAATGGCCATCGCTTCTTCCAAGATCAGTCCCAATTCTTCTGGTTTATGAACCCTTAATCCCTTAACACCCATTGCCTCAGCTAATTTTACAAAATCAGTCGTCGACCCTTTGAGACTGGTATGAGAATAGCGTCCACCGTAAAACATCCTCTGCCACTGAGCGACCATTCCTAAACACTGATTATTAAAGACTAGGACCTTAACCGGAAAATTATATTCCGCAGTCACAGCCAATTCCTGGCAATTCATCATCATTCCACCATCACCGATAAAGAGAATTACCGGTCTATCCGGCATACCACATTGCGCTCCTAGGGCAGCGGGAAGACCATAGCCCATTGTCCCCAACCCTCCTGACGTAAGCAAAGAGCGTGGATTTTTAAAACCGTAGTATTGCGCAACCCACATCTGGTGTTGTCCAACATCCGTCACAATCACTGCGTTACCCTGAGTCAACTGACTAACTTTTTCAACCACCGCTTGAGGCATGACAAGATCTGCATCCTGTTCATAACTTAAAGGCTTTTCCTCTTGCCAGAAGAGGCATTTCTCGATCCATGATTGAACATGTTCTTGCAACTCCTTAGAAACATGCTTAACCCGTTGAGCTAGGGCAGGTATCGACCATTTCACGTCTCCGATAACGCGTAGATGGGCCAAAACGTTTTTGTTGATTTCAGCAGGATCGATATCAAAGTGAATAATTTTGGCCTTCGCAGCAAACTCATCCAGGAGACCTGTGACTCTATCATCAAAACGCACTCCAATTCCTAAGAGCAAATCACACTCCGTTGTCGCCATATTCGCGGCATAAGTTCCATGCATGCCAACCATTCCTAGAAACTGAGGATGATCAAAAGGAACGCAACCTAAACCCATTAAGGTTGAAATCACCGGAAACCCAGTCTGTTCAATCAAACTCTTTAATTCCTCAGACGAATCAGAGAGATTGACACCACCCCCTACGAAGATTAGAGGTTTTTTGGCTATTCTTAATTCCTCAAAGACCTTATCGATCGTTTCTAAGTTACCTTCATAGACTGGACGATAACCACGCAACTTAACGTCAGTAGGGTAATGATAGTCTAACGAAGCGGCAAAAACATCTTTGGCGATATCCACAACTACGGGTCCAGGCCTACCTGTACGTGCAATATAAAAAGCTTCTTTTAAAGCCCCTGGTAAATCTTCAACCCGCTTAACCAAATAGTTGTGTTTCGTAATCGGGGTCGTGATGCCTCGAATATCTGCCTCCTGAAAGGAATCCCTCCCGATCAATGGAACAGAAACTTGACCCGTAATAGCCACTAACGGAATAGAATCCATGTAAGCTGTGGCAATCCCGGTCACCAAGTTGGTAGCCCCTGGCCCGGAAGTAGCAATAACAACCCCAACCTTTCCGGTCGCTCGGGCATAACCGTCAGCCGCATGGACCGCTCCCTGTTCATGCTTGGTTAGAATATGGTTAAATTCTGCTTTGAACAAGGCATCATAAAGTGTTAAGACTGCTCCACCAGGATAGCCAAACACTACGTCTACGTTTTCATTGTTCAGAGACTCAATAATAGCCTCTGCTCCAGTCATTTCCAAGTTTGTGACCCTCTCTTTCACTGCGTTCCTTCTAATGATATTATAGACCAGGACTTCAAAATTGACTAGAATACAATCAAAGGAAGTTGACAAAGTCGATAAAAGGGCCTATAGAGTTTTTCTTACCAACAAAGCTCTTGAAGTAAAGCCGTATGTTCATGAGACCCTTTTAGAATGGGCTGATATCATCACCTCGGGTCTATCTGAAAAGGAAGCGGAAACTGCACTCGGGTTATTGAAAAAAATGGCCGCCAATGCTGTAGTGAATAATGATCGGAAAAAATAATAAGAAGAGAAACGTGAGGATGATAACAAATGCTCAAAGCTAATCCCGTACCAGAAGCCCAAATATGGAACAAGACTTTCTTTTTAATTCTGGTTGTCTCCTTTTGTATGTTTTTATCGATGTACATGCTACTCCCGACCCTTCCATTATATGCCCAAACCCTAGGAGGTAATGAGACCGTAGCCGGAACAATTGTCGCTCTTTTTACGCTCTCCGCTGTTTTAGTACGCCCTTGGTTTGGTAACTTGCTTGATCGGAAAGGAAGAAAAGCAATACTCATCATCGGAGTTGGGATTTTCCTTGTTTCAGCACTCGCCTACCACCTTACCTTTTCTATCATTACTTTACTAGCTCTTAGAGTAGTTCATGGGGTAGGCTGGAGTGCATCTACTACTGCCACTGGAACAATGGCTTCAGACGTAATACCGGCTTCCAGGCGAGCCGAAGGAATGGGTTATTACGGAATAGCTGCCACCATCGCCATGTCTCTTGGGCCAGCATTAGGGTTATACCTCGTCAAGTACAGCAGTTACTCCGTCTTATTTACAGGTTCAGCGATTCTCGCCGCGCTTGGATTGGCAGGCTCGTTTTTTATCAATTATGAAGCCCCTCGTAAAAATCAAGCCAAAGCTCCACTTGTAAAAGGTGTAATCCTAGAAAAGACCGCGCTACCTCCTGCTTTGGTTTTGTTCTTTATCACCCTAACCTATGGAGGAATAATTAGCTTTTTACCTTCCTACGCGAACTACCGGGGAGTTGAAAACATAGGGATGTTTTTTACGGTTTATGCTCTGGTATTATTGTTTGGCCGTCCGATCATCGGGAAAATGGCTGATCGGTATGGTGCGCGAAAATTTCTAGTTCCCGGAATATTATTAATAGCTATCGCTCTGCTTTTGCTGGTTACAGCAACTTCTATGCCTATGTTTCTGCTCGTCGGTGTTGTTTACGGTCTTGGATTTGGAACTGTACATCCAATATTAAACGCCCTGGTTATATCCTTATCGCCACCCGAACGCAGAGGCGCAGCCAATGCAACATTTGCCATGGCAATGGACTTAGGCATTGGGCTGGGCGCTGTTACTCTCGGCTTCTTAGCACAAAAAATGGGCTACGTATACATGTATGGCAGCTCAGCTATTTTCACTCTTTTAGCACTGGTTATGTACTACACCTTACTTCGTAAAAAGCTGCCCCATTAAACCCATTTTGCCGAGCGCCTCACAAGAGAGTCAAATATTTCGCCGCTCTCTTATTTGGCGCCAAATTGATCTTATAATCACTAAATAGCTAGATCCTGGGTTTCAAATAGTTTTTTGGTCAAGTACCATAGAAGCGCTGAAGCGACACTTAGCCCTATAATAGTCCACGTAGGATCTATTGTCCCCTCTAGTACCTCTTGCAGCTGAAACCATTGGAAAAGAGAGAAGTTTTTGAGCCAGGATAATTTACTACTGAGCCCACCCACAATATCCAGTCCGTAAAAGGCCAACGTCAACCCCGAAGCATAAGCTAAAGCCCTTTCTTCCTCAACAAACCAAGCTGAAAAAAAGAGACTATAGATTTCTATGAGCGAGAAAAAGGCCACTCCTAAGAGCCCTAATCGAAAATAACGCGCATAATTTATTTTAATTCTCGAACAAAATGTTCCAAAATATAGGCCAAGGATCGTAGCCGCGACAAGAATCGCGGTTGTACTCATTAAAACGACAGTTTGAGTTGCAAGAATCTCACTTCGCGATACTGGTGTAGAGAGAAGAAAAGCCAATGATCCATCATCCACCATCTTCGCAAGAACGGCATTTGCCGTTTGAATTCCATATAAGGCCATGAGCATTACCCAGATCCTTGCAAAAAACTGGCCCGATATAAAGGCCTCGAAGGTATCGATCCGGGCATTTTCAGAGATTCCAAACACAGTCTTGACCGTTGATGGCATAGACTCTGCGACCTGCGTAACAGCTGGATTTTTAGCAATCACAGGGTAAACCCAGGTTAAGAGTCCTTCATAAAGGATAATACCAGTTGAGATGGCAGCTACTTTCTTGCGATACTGCTTAAACATCGCTCGAAACAATGCCCTATTCATAGTCACCCCACCTTAGTTTGCCACTAAGCCTCTCGGCCAAAATTTTGACGACTATCGAAAAAAATCCATAAAAGCCTCTTCTAACTCCAGAGAACGTTGCTTAAAGCCTTTGACACGAACTTGGGCGAGAACCAACCACAGTCTATCCAGTTCACCCGCAATACGGATGACGAAGCATCTCCCTTGAATAGGGGTTAGCTCTAACTGACTCTGCTTGAGAAGCTCAGCGTCCTCTTCACTCTCGACTTCGATTTCGAAGGTTTGATACTCTGCTTCTCTAAGTTGAGAAATACTTTGAACGGCTAGAAGGTTCCCTTCTCGAATAATTCCGACCTGTTCACACGTGCGTTCAATCTCCGCAAATTGGTGGGAAGACATAAACAAAGTCTTCCCCTTTTTCTTTTCCTCGAGGATTAAATCAATAAATACTTTTTGCATTAAGGGGTCTAGTCCTGAAGTCGGTTCATCGAGGATGAGCACACTGGCATCCAACATCAAGGCTGATATAATCCCCAACTTCTGCTTCATCCCTTTAGACATCTTCCGGATGGGAATCTTTAAATCTAAGTCTAGAGAACGAACGAAATGATCTCGGTTCTTC
The DNA here is from genome assembly GCF_000802135.1 of Desulfosporosinus sp. BICA1-9. NCBI lineage: Bacteria > Bacillati > Bacillota > Clostridia > Eubacteriales > Desulfitobacteriaceae > Desulfosporosinus > Desulfosporosinus sp. BICA1-9. Next base: position 21,479 of record NZ_JUEE01000172.1, on the reverse strand, counting down.
TTTATTTGAAGACAATCACTGTGCATTCCAGCGATAAGATCTAAAAAATCAAGGCCTGTTAGGTTTTCCATAAAATGAAGTTCACCAGGAAGGTAACAGACGATCTTCTTCACTTCCGTCTTTTCTTTCCAGCAATCAAAACCGTTGATCGTGACTAGTCCAGAATCAGGCCTCAAAAACCCCATTAATAGGCAGATAGTCGTGGTCTTCCCTGCTCCGTTTGGACCGAGAAATCCAAACGCTGTTCCCTGATCGACCTGAAAGCTAATGTTCCATATTCCTCGCCCTTCGCGATATACTTTGGTCAGTTCCTTTACCTCGATCATAGCCTTCCTCCTTCCCGAGTTCCTGAGAAAGACCTCTTAATGTTTAACGCCACTCATCAATCGAACGGCTTTCTAGCGAAGAAATAGTAAGAGATTTTAGATTCTCCATGACCGAAACCGTCTTCCCGAGAAGAGCCAGCATACCTATTTCCATGGAAATTCACCTCCCATATCATAAGCGCTGTATAGAAAATCGGCTAGTGCCCGAAGACACTGTCTTCGCACGTGTTAGTTTAGCGGAGAAGCCTTCTAAGCGCGGGCGTTAGCCTAAGTTGCACTGATACTCCCAGAAAGTTTCATTCTGATTATATCAATTGGCTTTATACTTCCTAGCATCAAAACCAGGGCATTTAATCCCATCTTATTCTATACATTCCATTATATGTCTATCGGCGAGCCAGATGTGTCTGTCTCCCTAGTACTACAAAACTGGAGTATCAAATGGTTGTATCCATTTGTACTCCAGTTTTTGAACAATCTCATGATGCTTGAAAGTGCTTCTGCTTGCTAATTGGGTGTGTAATGTTCGGTAACTGATAAGATATTCCACTGGCGGTCAACAAAATAACCGTGGTCAAAATTGTCCATACAAGAGAGATGCAAACCATGACCACGCCGATTATCAAGACAAAACGTGTGCTATACCGTTTTAACAGAAACCCGGCTAATGGCATCCCTACTCCATAAATTAGTGCACTAATGGCCACAATCAGTGAAAAGTCCGTTCGAGACATCCCTAAGTCCGTTATAATTGGTTTGACAAAAGGGCCAACCCCCAGCCTAAATCCTACGGTCAACAGAGTTATCATCGAAGCTGCCATGACTATGTTCCAACCATGATACCTACTTTTGCTATTCTCTTTAACCTTCATCCTCTTCTTTCTACCTTTTACAACTTTGTCTAGCTAATCCCTATTAATATTTCTAAGATCTTGGCTGCATTATAAGATTCTCTATGTACATATCAGGAGATATATAGATATTAGCCCTTCTGAAAGCTTCATGCAACACTTCAATCTCATTTACTTATTACAATTCGTCTCAACTATTTTGGGAATATTGATCAATTCTCCAATTATCAGGCATTAAAAAGGGAGGTATTTGTTATACTAACATCATCCAAATGGAGGTTGATGAAAATGACGGTTGCTTCGCAGGTAAAACAAACCTTAGCAAGTTTAAAAGGAGTTCGGGGAACGTTAAATATGTATACTCTGCAAACAAGAGATGACGAAATTCAATCGGTTTACACTAATTCCTTAGAAATAGCCGATAACATTATCAGCGATTTAGAAGATCGACTAAAAAATCTTGAATTGGAAGAGCCTCAGTATAAAGGTAATTAAAAAGGGTGTGAAACTATGGAGGAACCGGTCTATCTCATTATAAGGTCACTAGTATTATTTTTTTTAGTTTGGTTCTCTGTAAGGCTGATAGGAAAAAGGAGTATAAGCAAAGTAAAACCTTTTAATTTGATGAGCTATATCGTTCTAGCCATCGTGACCACTTTAATGTCCTTAAACCTCATAGCCCTCGTACCGGGGTTTATAGTATTGCTAACCTGGCTTGTCCTTCCCTTAGCCCTTGATCTTTTAGCGATTAAGAGTGAAGTAATTCATCAGTTGATCAATGGAAAAGAGAACGTCTTAATTAAGCATGGCAAGATCATGGAGGAAAACCTTCTCCAAGTCAGAATGACCGGAGAAGACCTTTTGGCTGAACTACGTTCCAAGAACATCTTTAATCTTACAGACGTAGAGTTTGCAGTCATGGAGACGAACGGTGAGATTAATGCTTATCTGAAATCTGATCAGAAACCGGTAACTGCCCACGATCTAGGCCAAAAAGTAGCACCTCAGGCTGAACCCCAAACAGTCATCATGGATGGGAATATCCTTAATGAGCCCCTTTTCTCTTTAGGTCTAAACCAAGAATGGCTTAAGGTCGAACTTGAAAAAATGGGAGTTGCCCAGGAAAATGTGTTTCTGGGTCAGGTCGACTCCTCCGGGGACTTATTCTTAGACCTTTTTGATGATGCTGTTGAAATCCCCAAGCCTAAGGTAAAAGAGTTACTCTATGCTAACCTTCAAAAAGTTCAAGCAGATCTCTCAACGTTTTCTCTACAAACGGAGAACAAAAATGCCAAGAGCATGTATCTGAAAAACTCTCAAAAGATTGAGAATCTTTTAGATAAATTGCGTCCTTACTTGTTAAATTAATGAATTTAGAGGTGTTAGTGCCACATGTCCAACAAAAAGAAAAAAAAGCTTACTCCAACTCAGCTGGAATACCAAGCCTTTGCCCAGGCCAGAGAACCAAAAAGACCGATTGTCTTAAATTGCCTTAAGGCCTTTTTGGTAGGAGGTCTGATCTGCGTAATCGGTCAAGGTATACAGATGTTCTTTGTTACATACTTTCATTTTTCCCAAGAAAGTGCCGGAAACCCTACCGTAGCAGTTTTGATAATCCTGACTGTGTTACTAACTGGTCTTGGTGTTTTTGACCATATTGCCCAATGGGCCGGAGCGGGCACCATCATTCCAGTGACAGGTTTTGCTAATACCATGGCATCCGCAGCGATTGACCACCGAAGTGAAGGTTATGTGCTTGGAGTTGGCGGTAATATGTTTAAAATATCTGGCCCAGTTATCGTTTATGGTGTTTTCTCGGCGTTTGTTGTCTCATTGGTCGTTATAATTTCTAGAGCATTGGGTGTGATGTAAATGCTTCAAGGTCATCAAACATGGGTTTTCGATTCCAAGCCCACAATCATTGCCTCTGCAGCAGTGGGCGGTCCCCACGAAGCACAAGGTCCTTTGGCTGAGGATTTTGATCTCCTCCACGAAGATTTCTGGCTGGGACAAGATAGCTTTGAAAAAGCGGAAAAGAAACTTCAGGAGCAAGCTTGTGAGACAGCCATAAAAAAAGCCAATCTGAAAAAAGTAGATGTCCAGTTTTTGTTAGCCGGAGATCTCATGAACCAGACTGTCCCCAGCAGTTTCGCTGCTCGTACACTGGGGGTTCCCTTTCTTGGTCTTTATGGTGCATGTTCTACTTCAATGGAAGGTTTGGCTTTGGCTTCCCTACTTGTCGATAGTCGATTTGCAAAAAATGCTCTCGTTTGTGTCTCAAGTCATAATGCTGCTTCAGAAAAACAATATCGATATCCCACGGAATACGGTGCCCAAAAGCCGCCTACAGCTCAATGGACCGTGACGGGATCAGGTGCTGCCTTGGTTGCAGATCACGGAGAGGGTCCGAAAGTAACCTCTGCTACTATTGGTCGAGTCATAGATATGGGCCTTTCTGACCCCTTCAATATGGGGGCGGCCATGGCTCCAGCGGCAGTAGATACTATTGAGGCTCATTTCAGAGACTTAAATAAAGACCCTTCTTATTATGACGTTATCGCAACTGGTGACTTAGGCAGAGTAGGACATAGAATCGCTGGTGACCTATTAAAGAAACATGGTTTGAACATCCCCGAAGAAATTTTTACAGACTGCGGTATATTGATCTATAGAAAGGATCAGCCGATCGTATTGGCTGGAGGAAGTGGGTGTGCCTGTGCTGCAACGACAACGTTTGGACATTTTCTAAATCGGATGCGCAAAGGCGAAATCAAAAAACTATTGGTCATCGCAACCGGTGCCCTCTTATCCCCTATGTCTTACCAGCAGAAAGAAAGTATTCCATCGGTTGCCCATGCGGTAAGTATTGAACTATAAGGAGCTGTCACAATGGAAAAATTTCTCTGGGCATTTTTGATTGGAGGAGCTATTTGTGTCATTGGACAATTGTTATTAGATGGACTTAAACTAACTCCCGCTCACACAACAGTTACTTTAGTCGTAACTGGAGCAGTCTTGGGAGGATTGGGGCTTTATGATCCACTGATTAAATTTGCCGGTGCAGGAGCGACCGTACCGATTAGTAGTTTCGGAAATTCATTGGTCAAGGGTGCTCTTAAGGAATTTGATTCTACCGGTCCTATTGGAGTCCTGACTGGTATCTTTCAGATTACCAGTGCAGGCATATCAGCGGCAATTATTTTTGCTTTCATGGGGGCACTCATCTTCAGACCTAAAGGTTAAAAACGGGATACTCTAAAAAGGAGGTGATTACCGATGACAGTAGGTACACAGATGCAACAAGCGATAGCAACGGTTCAAAACGCCGCTGCAACCATGAAGACCTTTGCCCTAGAAACTCAAGATCAACAGGCAAAAAAGAGCTTTGAACAACTTGCCCAAACCTTTGATTCTGCTTTAAACGAATTGAAGGGACGAGCGCAATATATTGAACAGCAAGAACCCCAATATAAACAGCAGTAATAGCTTCTGAATTTAAACTAGCAATAAAGCAGAAATTTCCTGCCTTATTGCTAGTTTTTACTCTATTTTCGGGATACCAACTGCCCCTGAGCATCGTAAAGCATTCCTGGATCACCCTCATTATTCCAGATATTTGATTCCGTCCAAACAAGGACATTTGTTCCAGCTTGGGTTTGGGCATTTTTCCCGCTTACAACTTTAAGCGTCTCACCTCCGGGTAATTTTGTGCCCGATGGGAAAATAAATGTTTGATTGCCTTCTTCGCTAACTAACTTCCAACCAGTAAGGTTAACCGTGCTCTCATTACTATTTATTAAGGTAACAACTTCACCCCTTAAATCAATCGCTGAAATTATTAACGAACCAGTTGCTATAGCAGGAACTGGCTGTACGGCTTTGGGGCTTGACGACGGGCTGGAAGCAGCTAACTTTACGGTATCTCCGTCCGAAGTGGCAACAATAGTACCCGCTTGATCTGTGCTATACATTTGCACCCCCGCATTAGCCAGTTTATTCAACGTCACTTGAGCAGGATGCCCATAACTATTGTTTTCTCCAACGGATAGCACTGCGTACTTTGGATCAACAGCTTTTAGAAATGTACTTGTTGTTGAACTTGTACTACCGTGGTGTCCAACCTTTAACACGGTAGCCTGTAAATTCTGCCCAAGACTTAACATTTCTGCCTCCGATATATCTTCAGCATCTCCTGTTAATAGGAAGGAAACTTTCCCAAAGGTAATCTTTAAGATCGCACTGTAGTTATTGAGATCGTCATATTGGTCACTATTAGGTGCTAGGAATTCCCCTGATAGGCCTGTCACATCTAGCCTAACTCTGGCTTTAGCTCTAATTTTTTTAGCACCGCTGGCATTGACTGCCGAAATAAAATCCTCATACGTTTTTGTATTAGAAGTACCATTTGTCATATAAACCTGTTTTGGCGGAAAGCTGTGCATGATGGTATCTAGTCCACCAATATGGTCTTCATGTGGGTGAGTTGCAACGATGGCTGAAAGTTCCTTGATTCCCTGGGATTTCAGATAACTTACGATCCCAGGACCGTCATCAGCATTTCCACCATCCACAAGAATTGTCTGGCCGTTTGGAGCAATCACTAAAATGCTATCCGCTTGACCAACATCAAGGAAATGGACTTGTAATAGGGTTTGATTGGGTGCCGTACCAAGTGGCATCGCCTTGTCTGTTGTACCACAGCCAGCAAGAAGAAAGAAAGACAAGATAATCAGCGGTAAGCTAACCCGCCTATTCCGAAAGAACAATTAAGCAACTCCATTCCTACTCATCAAAGAGGTTATCTAACCTGTGTTTAGATTTTTCTGTGCGTTCCTTTGTCGCTACTACGTCAATACCCACATGTATGCTTATAACATCCCCTTCTTTAATCCCTGGTGGTAAAACGATGCGTGGCAAATTAAACGTGTCACGATTTTCTGTTTCGATAATCGCCCAATCTCCTTCAAATCGATCAATGATTAACATACTTACCTCCTTGCAAGTCAACATGAAATCACCCAACACAGTCGTAGTACAATTATATCATTGACTATGAACAATTCCATGGTCCCTGACTACATCTTTTATCCATTTACAATAAGAGCATAGAACATTATAAGCAAAAGTAGAAGTGTTAGTCTCATAAATAAAATCCTTTCATAGTAGATAATCTTAGTCTACCACGAAGGATTTATAACACATAGGACCCCTTAAATTGATTATCTGGTTTATTGCTTGCTTTGGTTTTAATTCAATCGGTCCTCAAGTAACCCTTGAAGACCGATTAAATAGTAAAACCGGCCTTATTGAATCCAAATATTGAGATGATCCTTATTCTCAATAATCTTTTCAGCTAATTTACTACCAACATAACGATAGTAATTTTTGCCGTCTTTTCTGCAAAAATGATTATCCGTGTCAATAAAACTTGAATTCGCTCCAACTCGATGGAGTAAGGGAATAAGATTCGTTTTATAAATATTAAAGCCCTCCATTGATCTTTCGAATTCATCTCCTAAGTTTGAAGTACTCCAAGCCTTAGGCCCTTTTTCAGGTGTTATCTCATAGACACGTCTCAAAAACTCAAAAGAAAAAGCACCTAAAGAAACTAGAATTCTTGGTTTATACTCAAAGGCAATTTCCCTGAACAACTCGATTTCTCTAGCTACTTCGGGTCCCCACCAATTTAAAGTATTAGGAATAATCCTGCTATCGCTAACCGCATTTCTTAAATAAATCTTCGAAGTTTCAATTCTAGTATTTATTTTTCTATATACTTTATCCTGAATTTCATCTAATACAGGTGTCCAATTGTCGTGGCTTATTGGGTGTTTTGGATTAAATAATACCCAAATTGGATTACTTCTTTCCCCGGACTCTTTCTTAATCATCTCACAGTCCCCTCATCAACAGATTAAGGCTGAAAAATATGGAACATGAAAATCGGTTTAACAGGTATTTCTTAAAAACCTTATCTAATTACTTATTAAAAACTTGGGGAAGCTTTTTAATTAACATCAAGGGTATAGGAGAGTTATTGATTAACAAACCAAAAAGCAAAACTTTCAATGTAGTAAGTCCCTGTGTACCCATAATGATCAAATTAAAAGAGTTTTTTGAGGCATAGTCATAAAGTGCCGCCAAAGTCTCAGAAATACCTGGATTACAATATATCATAACATGATTGACGTTCTCTGCTCTCTCTAAAAATACCCCGTTAGTATCGGAGAGAATCTCATGATATTTGTTTTTAACGGAGACATTAGATCTGTCAAAAACATGCTTCAGGCAATTCGAGGTTGAGCTTATCGGCCAACGATATTTATTTCCCTTTCCGTTACTTTTTGCCAAAGCCCAATTTACTAGGTCTTTTGTATCGATCCAACTATATTCTGTAATTTTAGAGTCTTCACAGCCTTCTTGCACCTGTACGACAGTCAAATGCATATTGGGCATATTCTTCAGTAGTATAGCAGTATGAACAGCCGCATAAAAGGCCTGCTGTGAATCATTAAAATAGAGGAGTACGTTAAACTTAGCATCATTCATGCAAATACTCCTTTCATCGAAGCGCACCGCTCTTAATCAATACGATCGTGCTGAGGATTACTTTTGCCGAAGCAGCTATCCCAAAAGCAACACTTACCGGCGAGAAGACATTAGTCTCCAGTAGAGACTAATGTCCCCAAAAGAACACTGATATTTGGTCTCAATTCTCAATTTCAGGCTACCTTCTTTTTCGATTTTCCAACGACAATACCAAGACCATCAAAGAGGTAGAAGAGTCCAAAACCGTACCATAACGTGTATGCAAGGTAGAAGCTGAGCAGGAAAATGAGACTTCCTTTATTCTCACTTACCTTCTTTATTTCTACTCCATAGTAATTGTAGCCCGGCTCAAGGGCCTTTTGCTGGACTTTGAGCAAGGCAGATCCTTCTAGAAACTGCGATTTAGCTTTCAGTGCGGCATCAATTTTCTTTAATGAGCTGTTCCAGTTGTAGGTTGCTTCACGGCCATCGTAACCATATTTTGCTTCCACTGTTTTACTATCATTGTGATACATTAAGTCGCTATCAGCTACGACGGCGCCTAGGATTTTTCCGAAATCTCCATCGATGGTCACTGAGGATTCTTTAACAGTCACAGTGGCGCCAGCTGTAGTGTATAATTCGCCCCATTTTTCGGCATCTGCGGGTGATGAAGCTTTAACGGTGAGGTTGATGTTTTTTCCCTTTTGACTTTCAGCAACTTTTTGAGCGTCTTTCATGAAATAGGCCGAGCCTTTTGACAAAGAGTTAAACATATCGTCTGCGTATTCCAGACCATTTCTGCCGTTACCGAAGTTGGGAGACATCATGCCAACGTAGACTAGTACAAAACTCACGAGCAATGCAACTCCGATGCCAAAAGTCTTTTTGTTTCGAACTACACTCATTGGGTAACACCTCCTTTGGTAACCTTAACATCATCCGCAGCAGACTCTGCCCGAAGCTTCGGTATATTAACAATAAATGTGCCTATAATCCAGACGGCAAAGATGGAAATTAGGCCGAAGAATAACCAGACTCCTATCGAGTTGATTAACGCGCCAGTAGAGTCAGTCATAGTGATATAGCCCATTTTTGCCAATTTTTCGGGCAAAGCAAATAGTCTGTTGACAAAGCCCGCCATTATGGCCAAGGCATAGAAGGCCTGGATCTGCGTACCGGGGACCACCTTGGTGGTGATAGCGCCTATTTGGATGCCGAATAACGAACCCAGTAGCATACCCATGGCTAGGGTGTAGAATACATAACCGTAGATAGCGTACTGTGCAATGGAACCGTAGCCTGCTGTAAAGATAATTTGAAATATATCTGTGCCCACAGTGGTTGCGGTGGAGATCCCGAGACCATAAACAAACATTGGAAAGGTAACGAAACCGCCGCCAACACCTAGTATTGAAGCTAAGAAGCCCGTCAATGCTCCGCATATTGCTACAAAGATGCCGGATATCTTTCTTCCGCCGGGGACCATGTGCTCATCAAATTTAATCATAGGAGCAAGGTTTATGGATTGTAGCTTAACTCCTAGTAATGTCATTGTCTCTGGGCCTCCGTGAGCGTCGCCACCGTCCTTAGGCGCATTTTTCCTATTTTCAAAATATTTGCTCATAGCGAAGAATCCCAGGAATCCCAACAGAACCACGTATATAGCACTTATTACGAAATCGCTCATTACAGGGTTGAAATTGTATAATTCGCGATTTAACTTACCGCCGCCTGTGACTCCCAGTCCAGAACCAACCAAAAAGGCAATGGCCAGACCCGCATGAACGTTACCCATTTTTTTGTGCAAGGTGGTGCCCATAATTGCCTTAGCAAAGATGTGAAACATGTCAGTTCCTACTGCCAATATTCCTTTTACTCCTAGGCTCATCAGCGCAGGCGTGATAACAAAGCCCCCGCCAGCTCCTATGCAGCCTGTAATAAGACCTGCAATGACACCCACGGCTATGGAGCCGTAAAAAGTTTCCGGTGAAAAATAGGATGGTCCGAAGGCAGCTTTACCACCGATAAAGGCCGGTAGAGTAGCTGCAGCATGAGCCATTGCTGGAATAAGCAAGGGCAGGGCCATTATGAACAGTATCAATAATTTCTTCCTGTTTTTGATAATATTAAAGGAAGTTTCAATCTCCCATTGAGCATGAGCCCTAGCGGCGCCCATTAAAGAGTTGTATAAAATTTTCATAGTCATCTTCCCTCCTCCATTGATCTTTAGTTCAATTGGAGCTTTTAGTTATTACAAAACCTCACTTTTTCGGAGATTTATGATATAATAACTAATGTCAAATTCTTTTAGCGGTCTTTTACAGACTGCTTTTTTTTGAGAACGCCTCTTGAACTTCATTGCTAAACTGATCCAACGCGTTCCACTTTTTTGTAATTTGTGATTTGTGATTTGTGATTTTTAGAACAATATTTAGTTTTAACTTTTTGCTTAAAACACTTCAAGATAGACAGGTTCCTTTTCTTCATTATCTGGACCTATATGAAACAAAAGTAATAGCTCACCTCTCCTTCTTTAGAAATTCCTTTCACAAGTTAACCTTAGCACTGCATTCCAGAGGTGTCTATAGTTAATACATATCCCCACAATCAATGATATCTATGGAATAATCCCCTAATTTGTGTCATGACGCCAAAATCGTGCGTTATTTGTAATAGAAGCAAGCCCAGTTACTCCTACCTAGATAGTTACTCTTGTAATGGGAAAAATCTCTCAAACCCCATATTAATGAATATAAAGAACAAATCCCTGATAATTGAAATATCTAATGACTTTCTTGTCCAATTCAAAAAAATAATTACCTGACAAAGTCTTCTGCATCAAACGATGGCCATGAATGGTGATGGTCGGGTGCCGCTGGCGTCAAGTGGATATAAAAAGAAGTGTAGCAAATGCAACACTTCCAATAAATCTCAATACTATAAAATTAAGGCAATTTTAGGCTTCTTGGTAACCAAGTCGTTGAGCAAATTCTCTCTTGCAAGTCATTTTCGGATAACCTTCAGGTTCGTTTTTGATCTCATACTATTAGGAAAATCGAGAGGTAGATTCTTAACCGACAATACCGGAATTGGTGACCTATTTTGTAAGGTATGCTCTAAACTGCCAAAAATTAAGTCTTTTAGAGTTGTAAGTCTCCGAGTGCTCATAACTATTAGGGCAATTGACTTTTTTCTTGTATACTCGAGAAGTGCGTCTACCGCCTCGGGAATACTCGGATTGCAATATATCACTTGATGACTAACGTCTTCCGCTCTATATAAAAAAACTTCATTGGTTTTGCTTAGAATTTCATTATACCTACTTATAGCGCCCGAATCAGCCCCCCCCCATAATATCTATCATCCAATTCAGGGGTGGGCTGATCGGCCAAGAATTAATGAGACTATTTTTAGCACCCATTGAGCCGTCATTGCTTTCTTTTAGCTGCACAATGTCTAAATGCATGTTAGGCATATTCGTTAATAAAATAGCGGAGTATACAACTCCCCAAAAGTCATGCTGTGACTCATTCGAGTAAAGAAGTACATTAAACTTTGCTTCATTCATCTCAAATACCCTTTCTCAAATAGTACAACACTTAACTGCTGTAAGGTTTTTCGCGCTTTAGCTACTATTCTGAGGCCTAAGCCCTTACCCAAAAGATGCGATTAAAGAACTGTTGGAAAAAATATTGTAATGCTTAAAATCTATATTACCGCTCATCCAAGTTTCTGAAACAATATGATTTTTCTTTTCGCCTGAAGCGTCCCTGATCGAGCAAGTTATTTGAATAATAAACTGTTCTTCTGAGGGGTTACCGCCTAACTCCCGAATCATCAGTGTGGCAACGTCAGCTGGTAGATCGTGTAACTCTTCTTGGCTAAATGGCACATCCGGTCTAATCTCCATAGTTGCTTTAAACGATCGTTTGACCATACCTTCTAGGAAAACTGTCCCCACATTTGTCGTAAGAGTTGCTATAGGCCGTTTGGCCCGAACCCTATTATTATATAATTCAAACTTGAAATTACGCTCACCCTCCGGTCGATTCACTGGTACAACATTTAAAAACGTGCCTCTAGTGTTCCCGACCCCATAATTAAGGGATTCTTCTCTCATTATTAACCCTCCTTTCACTTGGAGCGAAATGTTAAGTGTAAGAATTTTTTCTGCGTCATAACGAAAACCGATTAAATTTCTTAGCGACCTTTTCAGTCTGCTTTCTATTAATAATATCAAGCCCTAATTCTTCATGGACCTTAATTTGAAAATCTAGCCTCCTTACTTCTTATTTGTCTGAAATAATCCTAATTAAAGATTATCATTGTATTTTTATCTCGTATATAGGAAAACAAAATGCTTATAATTAATTTATATAATGGTAATTCTAGTTATAAGAAAGAGCTAGACAACCGTCGCATAGAGGGAAGGTGAAATAGTTGGAAAATGCTAATGAATCCTTAGAATTTCTTTTAGAATTTGAAAAGAAGTACTGCAACTCATCAAAGCTTGTTAACTCTCAAATGATGTATTGGTATTACAAGATTTTGGGCATTAGATCCTGGAAAGAAGTCGTTCCAGAAATTGATGATTGGGTTTATCACTATGAACGATTCTTGGATTGCGGTGGAGATCCTTACCACTTAAAGCAAGCAGGATCCTTTCTAGGACGGTATTTCTAAGGCGAAAACAAATAGCTACGGCTATAAACGCTTTTACTTGGCACGTGTAGCCAACCCTGGGAAATTAGAAACCGATTCTAGTAGTGTACACGTAGCCGATTTCTCTGTAACGTGATCTTTAACCTCCGAACTAGATATACTGTCTGATTCGATATTAGGAATAAGAATTGGATTGTCTAATATTGAGCTATCGTCTGGTATTTCCCCGCTGAGTGAAACGCTTCCACCGGCTTCTTTCACTATTCTAATGAACGCCTTTAACTCATGGAGAGAAGTGAAATCAATACTAGCCACACATTTAACTTCCATTGTCCATCCCCACAATCTTAAAAAGTATTGTTTTGATCATTTTTCTCCTTCACCCATATTTTAAAACTATCCTTATTTTCAATTATCTTTTCAGCGAGCTTTGTTCCTACATCATGAAAGTACTGTTCGCTGTCATTGCGACTCAAATAATTTTCTGTTTCTAAGACCATATCACTCCCAATCACTCGTCGAAGTAAGGGAATCATATTTGTTTGGTTCACATCGAAATTCTTAATTGATATTTCAAATTCATTCCTTATAATTGAAGAACTCCAATACTTAGGTCCTTTTTCTGGCTTGATCTCGAAGACACGTCTCATGAATTCAAAGGGAAACCCACCAATAGAAATCAGCATCTTTGGATTGTATTCAAGAATAAAATTCCTTAACAACTCAATTTCTGTAACTACTTCGTCTCCCCACCAATTTAATGAACTAGGGACTATTCCACAATCACTGACAACACTCCTAATGTAAATATTAGTTGTATCAATTCTGGAATGTATTTCCCTATAAACTTTGTCTTGTATCTCATCTAAGACATGTTTCCAAATATAATTGACAACATCAAGGTATTTTGGATTAATTAATAGCCAAATTGGATAGCTTTTATCTCCTGAATCCCTGTCTACTAAAGGGATATATTTATCGCGTGAAAAGCCGGCCAACGAATCCCCACCCTTCATAGTTTTAGGTTACTTCGACCCAATTAACAAATCATTTGACGTGAATCTGTTAACATTTGTTGTGATAGCCGGCTTCTCATAGTCAGAATTTTGTGATATAATTTAAATACGATTAAATTTCTTAGCGGCCTTTCGAGGCTGCCTTTTTTTATTTCTTGAGAGACACGTTCCCTCGATTCTAACTATTATCTAAGTCGCTCTTAATACATACTTATCTATTTCAGAAGCGGAGACAAACCTACCAGTGGCCAGTAGGTAAATGTCATGATTACCAAGATGCCCATGATTAGTGCGCTTGCAGGAATACCACTCACGAAAAATTCGCCTGTCGTAAACTGCTTAGATTCATAGGCCATGGCGTTAGGAGCTGCACCAATCAGCAGTAAGAAAGGCATACCCGCCATTGCTACGGCACCATAGAGAACAAGCTCTGGATTAACGCCTAAATACTGAGCCATAACAAGAGCTACAGGTAAGGTAATTGCAATAGCTGCTACATTCATAATAAAATTCGTCATGATCAATACCAAGAAGCAAACAGCTAATAAGAACACTATCCAGGGTGCACCAGATATCATTCCTAACCACTTGATCGCAATCCATTGAGCGGCACCTGTCTGCCATAGGCAGAAGCCAATACTCATGGCACCGGAAAATAATAAAATAATGTTCCAAGGAATTTTTTTCTCCAGATCCTCAACCGTCAATACATTGGCGAGGAAGAATAATATTCCTGCTAGCAGCAAAGGAACTGAACGGTCCATGGTCTTTAAAGCTGGGATAATGGCTTGTAATACAAGCATTACCAAAGCAAAGAACACCACGGTCCCAACAAATTTTTCTTGTTTGCTAACTGGTCCAAGTTTTGCATACTCGGATCTCGCCTTAGCACGTAAGCCAGGGATATGAGTTTTTTCAGGCTTGTAAATGACCAATAACAGTGCCCAAATAAGAAATACTGCTGCCCATCCAAAGGGGGCCATGTGAATGGAATAGTCAACAAAAGAAACCTCTTTACCAGTAAACTGAGTATAGAAACCAACCGCTGCGGGGTTACGTGCCCCACCTAAGAGGGTACAGATACTTCCTGCTCCTGCAGTGTAGGCCATTCCTATGAACAAAGCCTTACCAAATTTGGTGGGTTTGCCATCGGAGTTTTCTCCATTATACAAGGCCAAAATTGTCACTAAAATCGGAAACATAGTAGCCGCTACGGCAGTGTGAGCCATAATATGGGTTAATAATGCCGTAATAATAAAGACTCCTAATAAAATCTTTCGGGTATCTTCACCCACCACATCTAACATTTTATAAGCGATTCGCTTAGTTATTCCGGCTTTAGTGAAAGCTAAACCAATGAGTAGAGATCCTAAAATAAATACAACCGTGGGATCCATAAAATCCCTAAACGCTTCCTTAGCTGGACGAATTAGGAATAAGGCTTGAACAACACCAATCATTAGGCTAGTAACCCCGATGGGAGTTACTTCAAAGACCCACCAAATACTGGCTAGAAAGAATAAACCAATTGCTGCTTTACCTTGTTGACTTAACTCAAAGGCTTTACCGCTGGGATCTACCGCCGGTCCAAATTGTGGAGCATAAAAGAATACGAAAAACAATGCTATACCAAGCAAAATAAAGAAAACTCGTTTTGTATTGTTGCCACTCATATTTCTACACCTCTCTCTCTTTTTTTAAGGTGCCTATTTATGCGGTTCTAAGGGGCACTAACGACCACCTTACAAGAAAAATCACCTAGCACTTGACACACTTTTCCTTCATTTGTGATATAATATCATTACGATTAAATTTCTTAGCGGCCTTTCGAGGCTGCTTTTTTTATTAGAATCTTTTGTGACTAGAACACTTTCCAACTTTGTTTGTCCATGTAATCCCTCAAATCACTAAAGGCCCATACAGCCACAAAGCTTAGAAACTTCCTCGGAAGTCATTAAGTCAGAGCAACCTCCTTTCACTTCTGTTATGTGACTATACTCACAAGTAAAGGTTATCATTGTGATAGCATTGCGTCTATAGCAATTCAATATGCTCTTAATCGATTTACGCTATTGCCAAAACAAACACTATAAGAACTTTTTCTCTGATATCAGTTGAAATTATCATTATTTTAGATCCTTTGCTCTTTCTCTGTACGAAAAAGGTGCTACCAGTTAAGTGTTTGCTTCTCAGAATCTTCTCCACGGCATTTAAAGACTATAACTATCACCTTTCAATTCTTTCATAATTAATTAGAACTATTATCAAAAAAATTGCTACGAAGAAAAAGTAGTTTTTCTTCGTAGCAATTTTTTTCACTCTGAGATTAATAAAGTAATAAACTCTCTTTTAATGGATGCAGGTTCGATTTAGGTATACTTACCGCCATTGTAGTCCCTTTAGGGGAAGTTTCAGAAACCCAAATTTTACCCATGTGCATGTGAATAATTTGATAACTGATGGACAGACCTAAACCAGTCCCATCGTCTCTTGTCGTGTAAAATGGATCAAAAATCCGAGGAAGATCATTGGCCTCAATGCCGGATCCCGAATCGATAAAATATACTTCAATGGTCTCTTCTTTGGCCATTGATTTGATGATAAGTTTACCGCCACCATGCATTGCTTGAATAGCATTTAAAATTAAATTAACAAAGACCTGTTTCATTCGATCCATGTCAATGTTTACCAGAGAGAGATTTGATTCAAACCTTTTCTCCAGCCCAATTTTATTTTGCCGTAACATTGGATAGGTAAAGGTAAGAACAGATTCTAATAAACTATTCATCTCGGTGGGACTAACGATAGGTTTACTAGGACGACCAAAATCCAACAACTCTTTAATAACGTTATTGCCTCGATCTATTTGCTCACAAATAACCCGAGTATATTCCTTCAACCCCTCTTGATTTTTAAATTCTCCCTCCATAACCTGGACAGTCGCTTTAACAATCCCCAAGGGATTTCTTAATTCATGGGCAACTCCTGTAACGAGGCGACCAAGCGCTACGAGTCTTTCGGATCGCGTTAATTCTTCTTCCAGTCGTTTCTTTTTCTTTAGGTTATCAGCCATATTGTTAATGGCTTGGACGACTTCTCCGATTTCCCCCGGCATGGCAGGTAGCCGCTTGTTACTATCTTCCTGCATACGCAGGATTCCATTTTTAATCATCTGTACTTCAGTGGCCAAGTTATGAATGACATAAAGAGCGGCTCCTAGACCAAAGATCAGTCCAAAAAGCGTCAGGTATCGAGTGATTAGGCTAAATTGCCTACTCTGGGCAAAGACCGGATGAACCTGCTCGTCTGCCCAAGCTATAGCAATTAGTTTTCCCTGCTGCATTACCGGCATTAAATATTCAAAGGTTTGGTTTCCAAGTGACCCGGTGATACGAGAAAGTGGTTTTTTTGTAGCATTAACAGCGACTAGACCTGAGGAAGCTTCGTCTAAAATTCGATACTCTCTCGCTTTGATTTCTTCGGGTGTTTGAGGCCTGTATTGGTGGAGAAAACCATTTACAAAAAGGTCTTTTGTTTCAGGAATGTAAAGACCCAGGCGTACTCCAGGGTTTGCATCTGCCAATGGTTTAGCAATTATATCAAAGGCATTTGCAATTATGCTTGTATCCATAAGAGCGAGGGAGGTGTTGGATTCTACATTTGCACGGTCCAGAACTTCTGTTAATCCTTGAACTGTGGCGTTAACCATGGTACCCAAGCGCTCTTCCTTTGTTTTTAAAAGCATTTCATCTTTGGCACCAGAAAAAAAGATGTCATACATCATCACTAGAATGGGGATTAATAAGATGGCAGAAACAGTGATCATTATTTGAGAAGCGAAGGATTTATTTTTCAGAATTCTTAACAGGCCAACGCCTCCTCTGCATGAATTCAGGCAATTCATTTCCAGTTGTTCAAAATCAAACAAAGCCTAATGCCTGTTATAAAGAACACAAGTTGTAGACTTAAAAGTTGCTTATGGTAAATCTGGGCTCAAGGAATTTAGTTTCCCGCAGATTGAGATGTCTGAAAACATACAAAGCATAACAGAAAAAGTGGTAAAATGGCTGGCATGATAATTGCATAAATAACTACATAAGTGATACTCAGAAAATAAAGGTAAGTATTGCTTCAATATCTCATAAATGTAAGAACCAACATCTTCATGGGTCTCATATTAAACAATAGGAGAGATAACTTAATTTAAGGAGGGGGTAATTCTTATGAAGACTACTCAATTCATCGAATGGGTTCAAGAAGTGTTTGATTCATGCAATATCCACAATGAGATGGAAACGAGCAAGCTTATTGTGGAAGTGATGAGAAAATTCCACTCTCGAAACAAGGAAAAAATCCAAGATCCAGTAACAGTCAGTGCAATTCTACGGTAGAAGGTAAACCAACACTAACATTATAACATTATTCCGTCTATATCAAATCAATAAATCAATCGCATAGTATTCTGATGGAACTAAGCATTCGTTCTTTACACGTTTAAAGTGGATTTAGCATCGAAAGGTGGGATTTGTTTGTCCAGCTTAGTACTTAATAATGATTTAACGTTTGTTGATAGAATGAATAAAGAATCCGGAGATAGATCTTGTCCGATTTGGCTACTAGTTAATCCCAAATATCCTGCTGATATTTACGATATTTGGTCTCTCATAATGTATGAGATTCAGGACCAGGTATATCGTAAACTCCATGCCAGAATTAATAGTAAAAATATTTTCATAATGAATACGATTAGCGATATTGGAAGAGTTCCTGATGCTTCAAGTGAAGCACAGGTAGCTCAAGAAATTGCATTCTTAAGGGAAAGTGTCCTCGAACATCAACCCAAACTTCTAATTACTTTCGGTACCATTACAAATGAGTTTGTTAGGCGCGTCTTCGTTCAAAGGCCTGAGAATGGGCCTAAGTATTGGAGTACTAGTAACATAGCAGATGAATTTGAACGATCTATTGCGAACTTTGATATAAACCAAACAAATTGGATTCCTTTAGTTTGTCGAGTAACGAAGAAAACTAAGAGCCTTAAAGATTGGGAAGACATCGAAAATTACTATCATGATATTGCAATCAAGATTGCCGAAAAGATAATTGAAAACAAGGATGGTCTTAAAATATGGATTTGATAAGCGACAATTAGAAGAGATTGCAATGGAGAAAGGACGATAAATATGGGTGCTTGGAAATTCATTTGGGGGTTCTTGGTTTTCTTCGGTTATTGGCTCTGGCATTGTGATGAAGAAACCTTAGACAAAGCGCTAAATTGACGTAATGTCATCATTTCACCCCAAAGCAACTGGTTCAAAAAGTCTGGGCGCCTATGAGCGACCGAGGCGCCCTCGGTCCTTTTATTGTTCTTGTTCATTGGACGCTTCCCGTCAATTCTTTGATAAGTACGCCTTCTTCTCTGTCTTCGTTTGACAATCCATTTTCCCTCGTGCTTGAAATCAGACAATCGACTTCTAGCTGTTTGAAAACAAACAAGGGGGAATCTTCCCCTTATACAAGGCAAAGATTCAAATTAGTGGAATATCCCCATTGGATTGCAGGCGGTTAAAAGTACCATATTTCACGAACTAAATCCTCTCAAACTTTAAAACTTGATCGAGTTTAGCTAATAGGTTAAACAAAATTTGTTTGGGGGTATAATGATGAGCATCATTAAATTTATCCCGATTTTAGATACCTTAATCAATTATGACAGAAATAACCTTCGCTTTGATCTAATTGCTGCCCTAACGGTTGCAGTCGTCGCGTTACCACAAACCATGGCTTATGCTATGATTGCAGGTGTTCACCCCGCTTACGGCTTATATTCAGGTATTGTGCTAACCATTCTCGCTTCATCATTTGGTAGTTCCAACCAGTTAGCAACTGGCCCCACCAATGCTATCTGTCTCTTGATTGCTTCTTATATGATACCCTTTGCAGGGAATGATAACTTCTATGCTAACTTGTTTCTTTTAATCTTTTTAATTGGCTGCACTTAGAGGTGACCTTCATGATATACCTCCCTTTGAAATAATTAGCCAATCGTAACCAATTTCGTGGTTTTTCCTACAACTTGATTTGGTACTTTTGTGCCCTATACAGAAGCGCCGATCGAGTAAGGCCTAGCAATTGAGCCGCTTTAGTTTGATTCCCAGTACTTTTCTCAAGAGCCTTAAGAATCAGCTCTCTTTCGACCGCATCAAAGGAGATCCCCTTGTCTGGGAAATTAAGAATCAACCCACGATCGGCCGCATTTTTACTGTTTTCAAGTTTTTGTATTTCCTTTGGTAAATGCTGTACTTTGATATCATTTCCCTGAGAGAGAATAACAGACCTTTCAATCACGTTCTGTAACTCTCGGATATTCCCAGGCCACTCGTAATTCATCAGTAACCCCAAGGCTGCAGGAGAGATCATTTGTTCCTGAGAGGGGTTAAATTTTTGCAGAAAGTGCATCACCAATAAGGGGATATCTTCAGTTCTTAATCTTAAGGGGGGAATGTGAATCGGCAAAACATTTAATCGGTAGTAGAGATCCTCACGAAAAGTCCCTTTTTTAATACAATCCATCGGATCTCGATTAGTAGCTGCAATAATCCTTACATCAATTTTGATACTTTCTGTACCTCCTACCCTTTCAAACTGCCTTTCCTGAAGAACTCGCAGCAGCTTTACTTGCATAGACAGTGGCATTTCAGTGACCTCGTCAAGGAAAAGTGTTCCTTTATCAGCCAATTCAAAACGACCCGTTTTTCGAACCACAGCACCTGTGAAGGCACCCTTCTCATGGCCAAACAACTCGCTTTCCAGTAATGACTCCGGTAGTGCAGCACAGTTAATAGGCACATAGGATTTTTCACGTCGATAGCTTAGGTTGTGAATCGACAGCGCCGCAACCTCTTTGCCTGTCCCGCTTTCCCCGGTAATTAATACCGTGGCATTACTGTCAGCTACCCTTTCGACTAGTGTATTAACTTCTTGAATCGCCGAACTGTTGCCTAAAATTCGGCCGTGTTTTTTGTTTAGTTCTGAGCGTAGAAAAACAACTTCTTCCCGTAAACGACTAACCTTTAAGGCCTGTTTTACGACTATCTTGAGCTCATCAAGATCAAATGGTTTGGTAATATAGTCAATTGCCCCCAGTTTCATGGCTTCGATGGCAGTGTCAATTGACCCATGGGCAGTTATCATAATGACCGGAAGCTTCGGAATAAGCTCTTTAGCCTTAACCAATACGTCTAACCCATCCATTTCAGGCATTTTGAGATCAAGAATAACCAAGGAAGGTGTTTCATTCTGGATTAGTTCTAGGCCTTCTTTCCCCCCGGTGGCAGTTATCACCTGATATCCTTCCTGACGGAGGCCTTTCTCGAGAGCCCAACACAGATGCTCTTCATCATCAATGATAAGAATCTTATTCAATAAAAACACTTCCTTCGCTTAACGGAAAGTGAGTTACCACCATTCATTCGTTAAGGGCTCTGCGCTTTCAGCATTAGTAATCCTCAGACGGTTAGTACTCGATTCACTTAATCCAAATATCTAGCTGATCCCTGTTTTCAATAATCTTTTCCGCAATGTTAGTCCCAACGTGTTGAAAATAAGTCTCACTGTCAGTCGGAGATAAAATATTACGGGTTTCTATGAATTTATCACTGGCAATGACTCGACGCAGTAAGGGAATCCTGTTTGTTTGATTTATATCAAAGTCATCAATAGATTTCTCGAACTCATTTTTCAAAATAGAAGTGCTCCAAGCCTTAGGTCCTTTTTCCGGTTTAATTTCGAAGACGCGCCTTGCAAATTCAAAAGGAAAAGCACCAAAAGAGATCAGCATTTTTGGCTTGTGTTCTTGAACAATTGCCCTGTAATATTCAATTTCTTTGGCAACTTCCTTACCCCACCAATTTAAGGTATTCGGAACTATTCCGCCATCGACTACGGCGCTCCTAATATAAATATTTGTAGTATCTATCCTGGTTTGAAAATCCCTAAATACTCTGTCCTGGATCTCATCTAACACAGGTCTCCAAATATCATAGCGAACTGCTGGGTATTTTGGATTTATTAACAGCCAAATTGGATAGTTT
>NZ_JUEE01000171.1:0-20921 GCF_000802135.1 Desulfosporosinus sp. BICA1-9 | reverse complement strand
GTTTGCTCCCGTACTCTCTGAAGACCTTCATAAATCTGTCGGCCGTACTCTGAGAGTAACTGACCGACTCCTCCAGCCACTTACCCCATTCTCCATGCATGAGCAGGGCCTTGGCCTCCGTCAGCCGCCCTCCGATCTCGACGGCGGCGGTAAGGTAGATCCTCTCAGCCTGGTATTTGATCATCTTAATTTCAGCCGCGATTACATGCGGCGTGCGTCCGCTGATGACATCAGGTACTGTATCAGGCATGATATCCACACTCCTTGAGGCTAATTTTACTCATAGGATATGTGGCCAGGCTTAAGAGTGTGACAACCTCAGTCGTCAGGCTTTTTAATCTAGGGAGTACCCCAGCGGGAGCCTTCGCGTTCATCTTATTTTTCTTTACTATGTAACAACCTGGACGGCCATAACATAAGATACTGTATCCCCGGCGTTTAAGCCTGGGGCGGATCGAAAAGGGAAGAAACCCGCTGCTCTTTAAGAGTTCAGCGGGCTTCTTCTTTATTGTCATTATCCTATTCAAGATATGAAAGTGGTGCCTTAATCAAAAGCTTACTTTTTCGGAGGTTTCTCAGGCACCGGTCCCTCTTTTCGAGACCCTTGCCTTTTTAGGTCTAACTCTACAATTTTGCAATAATCCTATTCTATTGTTTCCCTAAAAATCTCTGAATTCTCCCAACTGCTTCCCGCAGAACACTTTCTTCTTGAACCATCGCGATTCGCACATAGCCTTCACCGTGATCCCCAAACGCCAGCCCTGGCACCACAATCACGCCCGCTTCACGAGCCAACTCCCTGGCAAAGGTTACCGAGTCTTGTTTTGTCGGTACTGGTGCCCAGATAAACATTGAACCTTTAGGAATTGGTATATTCCAACCTGCTGAGGCACAGCCCTCGATTAAAATATCCCGTCGCCTTTGATAAGCATTCCTATTTTCTTCGACTGAGTCCTGCACAGAACTGAGAGCAAACGCACCGGCCTTTAATACCGGGGCAAACACTCCATAATCAATATTCGATTTGAGTTGAGAGAGAGTTCCTATGACGTCAGCATTTCCAACGACAAACCCTAACCGCGCCCCGGCTAAATTGTACGTTTTAGAGACAGAGTGAAATTCAATTCCGACCTCTTTTGCCCCTCGAACTTGCAAAAAGCTCACAGGTCGATATCCTTCAAAGGCTAATTCAGAATAAGCTACATCATGGCAAATGAGAAGATCGTACTCCTTTGCGAACTCCACAACCTCTTCAAAAAATGAAAGAGTGGCCACTGCTGCAGTGGGGTTATTCGGATAATTCAAAAGCATGAGTTTCGCTTTACGGGCTATGTCTGGATCAATCTTGCGGAGATCTGGCAAAAAGCCATTTTCCTCTAATAGTGGGACCGCAACTTTCTCTCCACCGGCCAGTATCAGACCCGCGGTATAAATCGGATATCCTGGATCAGGAATTAATGCCATATCGCCTGGATCTATATAAGCTAAGAAAATGTGAGCCAGTCCATCCTGAGAACCCATTAGAGGAAGTACCTCAGTTTCGGAATTCAGCGACACTCCAAATCGATCTAGATACCATGCTGCACAAACCTTGCGAAATTCTTCTGTTCCTCGAGTGAGGGTATAGCCATATTGGGTTTCGTCAAGAACGGCCTGACTGAGAACCTGGCGGATTTCCATAGCTGGGGCTCGATCCGGACTTCCAATACTTAGATTAATTAATACTTTTCCCTCTTTTTCTAGTTCCTTTTTTAAGTTGTCCATTTCCGTAAAAACTGACGCTCCTAAACCTTCTAGACGTTTCGCTGGTTTGTACATTATTTCTTAATTACCTCCGGCTCACCATAGTTGACACCTAAGGTGTCGACCGTCACACTCTTCATGACCTGGTCTTGATTAGGTTTATCCTTTGCCTTTTCACCACTCGGAGTATTGACTATTTTATCCACAGTCTCCATGCCACTAATCACTTTACCAAAGGAGGCATATTCTTTGTCTAAGCTCGGATAAGTCGCTGCCATGATAAAAAATTGGGAGCCTGCTGAGTCTTTACTTTGCGGTGTTCTGCCCATCGAGATCACGCCACGTTCATGCTTCAGATTATTTTCAAAACCGTTATTCGTAAATTCTCCCTTAATGCTATAACCTGGTCCCCCAGTACCATTTCCGTTCGGATCTCCGCCTTGAATCATAAACCTGGGAATTACTCGATGAAAGATCAACCCGTTATAAAACCCCTTTTGAGCCAAAGATATAAAGCTTTTCACAGTATTAGGAGCGACATTAGGATAAAGCTCCACTTTGATCTGCTCTCCGCTTTCCATAGTAATTGTGACAATCGGATTATTCTTGACAGTGGGTGTCTCCACTTTACTTTGAGTTTGAGTATCATCTTTATTCGGAGGTGGTGAACTGACAGTATTAGGGGTCTGTGATCCGCACCCAATGGTTGCTAGGATTAAAACAAACGCAAAAAATAATAACCCGTATTTAAGCTTCTTCATAATTCTTCCCTCCAATAATTCTCTAGCTACCGATCTACCCATAATAGTATACCATCTTTTCAAGTACAAGTTATACAAGTCAGGGAAGGTTCTTGACTTGAACTTGACTTGCATACTCTCTCATACCATGTTCAAACTCCAGCGCCAAACAGCGCGTTGAGAGCGAAGCAATTCAACCGTTCCACGCCCTCGTCGTTCCAACCACCGTCGTTCTAAGACCTACGTCGACCCCAGCCAGAGGGTGTGATTTTGCGAAGCGAACCCGTTAGGCAAAGTCGCGTCAACCAGGCTTAGATGACTCGGCACCAGAACGGCACAGGTTCACATTCTGAATAGCCCAGAGGTTTGCCGTTCTCGCCGAGTCATCAAGCATGGTAGCGACGGCGCCGTGGGTGAGCGCAGCAACTTCACACCCTCCTAATCTAAATTCTTCTTAAACTTCTTGGCTGCGATTCCCACCAAGATGATTGCAAATGCACATAAGATGAGCGTGTCCTGCCAAAGGTACTCCATCCCTACCCCTTTGAGGAAAATTCCCCGCACGATTTCCAAAAAATACGTCAACGGAAATAATCCGCCTATAACCTTTAAGAGAGTCGGCATCGTTTCCCGAGGAAAGATGAAGCCCGACAATAGAATCGAGGGCAAAATCAAGATGAACGTCATTTGCATGGCCTGAAGTTGAGTCCTAGCGACACTGGAGATCAACAGCCCGATGGCTAGAATGGTAAACAAAAAAATGGTGGATAAGAGCACCAGAAGGGGAATACTTCCTGCCGGCATAACCCCAAACCAGAAAATCCCAGTCGCTAAAATTAAGGACAGAGAGACAAACCCGATCAACAAAAACGGGAGAAGCTTTCCCATCAGCAATTCAAGCGAACGAATAGGGGTAACGACCACTTGCTCCATGGTCCCACGTTCCTTTTCTCGAACAATCGAAAACGACGTTAACATAGTGATCACATTTTGCAGGATCAGACCGATCAAGGCCGGAATGTTAAAGACCATCGACTTCATGTCCGGGTTGTACCAGACTCTGGTCTCGATATTAAGCGGCATGTTTGTACCCGCTGCCGCACCTCTAGCAGCAAGCCGAACCCCCTGAATTTCCAAAGATTTATTCAGACCCAACATCTGAACCGCGGACATAGCCGCCCGAGCAACGGTAGGATCGGAGCCGTCGACTAAAACCTGTACATCACCCTGCCCATTATCCCTTTGTAACTCTTTGCCAAAATCAGGCGGGATAATGACTGCCACCCGAGCCTTACCACTATCCAGATAGCCTTCGATCTGATGATAACCTTGGACATAATCATCGGGATCTAAATATTGGGTGTTACGGATTGAGGTTATAAACTCACGACTATCGGTAGTTTGAGATTGATCCCAAACCACGGTAGGAAGGTGGTCTACATCCGTATTTACGGCATAACCAAACAGGAGGAGCATACCGATCGGCATAACAATCGCCATGATTAAGCTGGCGCGATCTCGTCGGATATGGATGAATTCCTTTCTCAAGACTGCTAAAAAACGTACCCAGGAAAATCTTCCCATTAGCCTCGCCCCCCTTTCTTGAGGGTGAGATTGCGAGGATCATCCGAGGCTTCATGTTCAACGTAATAAATGAAAAGATCATCTAAATTATCTTTAGCCTCTCTTTTTTTCATATCGTCCGGCGAACCAAAGGCAATTAACCGCCCATAGAAAACAAAACCCAAGTAATCACAGGTTGCTGCTTCATCCATGTAGTGGGTGCTGACTAAAATCGTCATTCCTTCTTTCGCTAACTGGTGGATCAAATCTAAGAAAATACGCCGTGAAACCGGGTCCACCCCAGCTGTCGGTTCATCAAGAATAAGCAATTGGGGATTATGAAGTAACGCACAAGCTAAAGCCACTCTTTGCTTCCATCCACCTGAGAGGGAAGAGACTAACTGGGTGGTTCGCTCGCTCAAGCCGATCCGCTCAATGACCCGCGCTTTCTGTTCTTGGGCTGCTTTTCCATGTAGACTGTATACCCCTGCATAGAAGTCAAGATTCTCACGCACGGTTAGATCTTCGTAGAGACTAAACTTTTGGGACATATAGCCAATACGCTGTTTGATTTCCTCAGGTTGTGTCAAGACGTCATACCCCAACACAGTAGCCTGACCCTCTGTCGGAACCAAAACTCCACAAAGCATGCGGATGAGGGTTGTCTTCCCAGCACCATTTGGCCCGACAAAACCCATAATCTCTCCGGCAGGAAGTTGAAAGCTTACTCCTTGAACTGCCGTATACGTGCCAAACCGTTTGACCAAACCCTGGCAATCAATCGCCAAATTCATTTTGCCTCACTCCTTTACTCCAGGGTCACATCTGCTGGCATACCTGCTTTCAACTGGTCTTTACCTTCTGTAATGGTTATTTTAACAGCGTATACTGTCGTCGTTCGTTCTTCCTTTGTCTGGACGTTCTTCGGAGTAAATTCCGATTGATTACTGATATATTGGATCTGTCCTTTAAACGTCTTGTCAGGGTATGAATCAGCCGCAATAGCAACCGTCCCGCCCATTTTTATCTGACTCAACTTGGCTCCCGGGATATATATTTTAATCCACAAATCATTGGGATCCAGAATCGTTACGAGGCTTGTGCCGGGATTGACAACTTGACCTAACTCAACATTTTGATAGAGTACCTGGCCACTAACAGGACTTTTAATAATCAGCTTGCTTAAGCCCAGTTCTGCCGTCTTAATGGACTGAGCTGCAATATCAACAGCCGCTTTCTGAGCCTGAATGGTCGGTTGAGTATAACCAGCTTGGGCTTGGTCCAAACTGGCCTGTGCTACATTTACACTCGCTTGAGCGCTCAGATATTGGGCTTTTAACGTATCAATTTTATTTTGCTGTGCATCCACAACCTGTTTACTAATAGCACCACTCTCGTATAGTTTTTGATTATTGACAAGATTATCTTCTTCAAATTTAAGATTCGGTTCCAGTGTAGCCATATTAGCCTTCGCCTGGCTCACCACTTGCTCAAGCCTACGGATTTCCTCCACTCGTGCCCCTCCTAAAAGGTCGTTGAGTTTAGCTTGGGCCTGAGTCTGTTGAATCTTCGCGATATCCAAGGAAATTTTAGCCTGACTGTCATCTAGTTTGGCAATAACGTCCCCTGTTTTTATGACCTGACACTCACTGACTAGTAACTCGACGATTCTGCCGCCAAGCTCTGCTTGCACTGGAATTTCAGTTCCTTCAATCGTTCCAGAATACGTGTTTGAGTCTGCTGAACGGTTAAGATACCGCTCCCCCAAGACCGATAGGGTAATAAGAACTAGAATAATGACTAAGACTGCAGCCTTTTTTCTCACGACTTCTCTCCTCCCTCTCCTTGAACTCAGACTATGTTTCCCTTCGTAAATCGCTAAGATTTGCATTGAGTTTTTACGTCCTTACTTAATGAGTAACCCATTAAAAAAGAGCTCTAGCATATTATCAGCCGCCTCATCGATTGTTTTTTCCGGAGATAAGCCTGGAAAAACGTGATTGAATATACCGTAAAACAGAACCATCGCCATAAAACTTCGCATCAGGGATAGAAACGGAAGAGGTCTAAAATCCCCCTGTTCTACACCCTTTTCGAACCAAGGCTTGACGATAGTAATACCCTGCTCTAGGATTCCTTGAAATAAGGCCTCTCTAACTTCGCTGTGGTACTGCGCTTCAGCAAACATAAAGCGAAAAAGCCCGTCATTTTCATTGATAAGCTCCAAGCGATTCTTCAGAAAACACCGGAAAAATTCCACTGGGGTTGCTTCTTTGTGTTCCTTGTCCAGATAGATGATCCCATCTAAGACTTTCGGTTTCAGAACCCCAACCAGCAATTCCTTCTTAGTGGCAAAATGCCGAAAAATAGTCCCTTCAGCGACACCTGCTGCACGGGCTATTTCCGCAGTCGTTGAACCATTAAAACCTTTTTGTGTGAAAACCATCAGAGCTGCTTCAAGAATATCTTGACGCCGCTCTTCTGCTGTTTTCTTGCTACGGGTTTCCCGTTGCTTATTCTCTTGCTTTGACTTCATAAGCTCCTCCAAATTGTTAAATTCACCGCCAAATTTAAAATGAGTGATTACTCACTTATTTTATCTATTCGTTGAACCTTTGTCAATTATAATTATTAGTGGGTCAAGTTGCTAGTAAACAAAAGGCGCACATTAAGCTTTAATGCACGCCTCGAGATCTTCATTTTTTTGGCAAACGGTTTTCTGATTACTTCACTGCACTTTATAAATATCCAATCCATCATTATTCCAATCAGACAACGTCCGCATTACTAACCGCTAATCTAGCCTTGATCCAACTCACTATCTCCGTCGTGGTTGCCCCCGGGGTAAACAAGGCTTCGGCATGTCCAGCCTCTATAAGGGTCGCGATATCTTCCTCAGGGATTGTCCCTCCGCCCATCAGTAAGATGTCTTCAGCATTCTGCTCTTTCAGCAGTTCCTTAATTCTTGGGAAAATCGTCATGTGTGCCCCAGATAGAACACTGATTCCTATTAAATCGACATCTTCTTGGATCGCTGCTTCCACAAGTTGTTCCGGGGTTTGATGCAATCCTGAGTAGATGACTTCCATACCGGCATCACGCAGGGCCCGGGCGATCACTTTCGCACCCCGGTCATGTCCGTCTAAGCCTGGCTTACCCACCAAGACACGAATACGAGCCTTCTTCATAACGTTCCCTCCCACAATGTCCTAAAATACGGCTTGTTCTCGGTACTCCCCGAAGACCTCTTTGAGGACAGCAATCATTTCTCCCTCAGTGGCATAAGCCCGCACAGCTTCGATTATCTTCGGAATCATATTATCTGATCCCTGAGCCGCCTCTTTCAAATCAGTCAATGTGGTCTGAACCCGAAGGTTATCCCGACTTTCTTTTAAAGCCTTAAGCCCTCGCACTTGAGATCTCTCAACTTCAGGGTCAATTTTCAACAAGTCAATTTCGACTTTGCCCTCAGTGACAAATTCATTGACACCGACAATAATCCGATCCTTGCTTTCGATCTCTTGTTGATAGCGATACGCAGCATCAGCAATTTCTTGCTGGAAGAAATTCTCTCGGATAGCACCCAGTACCCCACCCAACTCAGCAATTTTACGGAAATACTCTTCAGCACCTTCTTCCATCTGGTTGGTCAAGGCTTCCACAAAATACGAACCAGCTAGAGGATCGATGGTATTCACGACACCCGTTTCATAAGCGAGAACTTGCTGGGTTCGAAGTGCAATCTGAACTGCCTTTTCCGAGGGCAACGCCAACACCTCGTCCATGGAGTTCGTATGCAGCGACTGAGTTCCCCCTAGCACGGCTGCCATAGCTTGATAGGCTGTTCGCACGATGTTATTTTCTGGTTGAGGACCAGTCAGAGAACACCCGGCGGTTTGAGTGTGGAAGCGCATCAGTAGACTCTCTTCCTTTTTGGCCCCGTATTTTTCCTTCATGCGGCGTGCCCAGATTCGTCGCGCCGCGCGATATTTGGCGATCTCTTCGAAGAAATCCGTATGCGAGTTAAAGAAGAACGACAAACGAGGCGCAAAGTCATCCACATCTAGACCTGCTTTGATACCTGCCTCAATATAAGCAAATCCATCAGCGAGAGTAAACGCCAATTCTTGTAAGGCAGTTGCTCCCGCTTCCCGAATATGGTAGCCGCTAATGCTGATGGTATTCCACTTAGGCACATTATCTTTGGCATACCTAAAGATATCCGTAATCAGACGTAAGGAAGGCTCAGGAGGGAAAATCCATGACTTTTGAGCGATATATTCTTTTAAAATATCGTTTTGCAGGGTTCCCGTTAATTTTTGGGCGGGTACACCCTGTTTTTCCGCTGCCACAATATACATGGCCCAAATGATGGATGCTGGCGCATTGATGGTCATAGAGGTACTGACTTTGTCCAGTGGGATATCCTTGAACAAAGTTTCTACATCTGCCAGAGAATCGATGGCCACTCCGACACGGCCAACCTCTCCATAGGCACGCGGATGATCCGAATCATAGCCCATAATGGTCGGCATATCAAAAGCAATACTCAGACCAGTTTGGCCCTGGCTGAGTAAGAACTTATACCGTTCATTCGATTCTTTAGCTGTGGCAAACCCGGCAAACTGTCGCATGGTCCAGAGCCGTCCACGGTACATATTTGAGCGAACTCCACGGGTATAGGGATATTCACCAGGATTTCCTAAGTCACGTTCGTAATCGATTTCGGCTGTATTTCCAGGTGTATAGAGCGGATCGATCGGAACACTAGAAACCGTATAAAACGGACCTTTTCGCTCCCTCTGAGTGTCATAGTTCGCTTTCCAGCGCAAGAAATTATCATTTACACTCATCCTATCTGTCCCCCTTTAAAACGCTCTTCCCATAACCTCTCAGCTAGTTCGTAGGAATCACCTTGATCCATTTCTCCCCCTTTAGTTTGGGCAACTTCCCAAACATTTTCGAAAACTTCCTGCAGTTTATCTTCCCAATGGCGCCAGACCTCCCGACGGAGACGCGCCTTACGTCGTTCATCCTTTTGCCCAGATTCTCTCAGGTAGGCTTGATGAGCCCCAATCTTTTCATATAAAATCTCTACCCCGTTTTGGCTAAGAACGCTGGTAAGTACAACAGGTGGACGCCAAGCTTTCCCATCGCAACTCAAGTTTAACATCATCTCGATGTCATTCTTCATGCGCTCGGCCCCTGGCAAATCTGATTTATTGACCACAAAGACATCTGCGACTTCCATAATTCCCGCTTTAATGGCCTGAATTCCATCCCCCGTCCCGGGGTTAAGGACAACTACGACGGTATCTGCAATTTGCATAATCTCCAGTTCAGACTGACCGACTCCGACCGTTTCCAAAAGAAGCCGCCCATATCCTCCGCCCTCTAAAATGCGTAAGACATCGGCTGTTGAACGAGTCACTCCCCCTAAATGTCCCCGAGTCCCCATGCTGCGAATAAAGACGTCCCGATCTGTCCCATGGGCCTGCATACGAATTCGGTCTCCCAAAATAGCCCCCCCGGAATACGGACTACTAGGATCGACTGCCACAATACCCACCCTTTCGTCTTGTACACGGTAGTGTTTTGTCAAAGCCTCGACTAACGAACTTTTGCCCGCTCCTGGAGGCCCTGTTATTCCTACAACCATCTGATGTCCTGTTTGTTTTAGGACAGAACGCATAATATACGCTCGTTCAACATCGTCTTCAACCCAAGAGATGAGTTTGGCGACAGCCCTGCGATCTCGGTCAAAAAGACGTGCTATCCATTGATCCAGTGTTTCTTTATTCAAAATTCCATCCCTGCCTTTGCCTCCACCCCTCGATGGTAAGCATGTCTTTGCTCAGTCATTTCAGTGATAGTATCTGCGATTTCCATTATCTCGGGTGCTGCATAACGACCTGTCAAAACCAAATTGAGATGAAGTGGTCGCTTTTTGATTAAATCTAGGACCTGATCAACCGATATTAATTTGAAAGCAACCGCGACAAGGAGTTCATCAAGGACCACTAAGTCAAATTTGTCCTCTTCAAGCCAGCGCTGAGCAAGTTTAAGCCCATCTTGGGCCATCTGAATGTCAATTGGATCTGGATTTTCGTACGATACAAAGGATTCCTGTCCTGATTGTACTAACGTAAAGTTGGGTAACACGGAGGCTAGTTTTACTTCTCCGTAATTCTTACTCCCTTTCATGAATTGAAGAAATCCGACAGATTGGTTATGTCCAAGTGCTCTCATACATAACCCTAAAGACGCTGTTGTCTTGCCTTTTCCATTCCCGGTATAAACCAGTATAAGTCCTGACACGCCTCCCTTTACCCCCTTTCTTTCATCTTTCACATAGCATTAACATTATGTCTTCGAGCTTCGATCCCTTTTTCCTTGTCTAATTACAGATATATTTAGTATTTTATTCAGAATATATAGAATTATTTATGCAACTTTTATGCCAACGTCCTATTTTTAATAGCTATCATGTTTTGTTTTATTAACAACCCCAAGGCTTACAGGCCTTTTGAGCGTGCGAATTTTGAAAATGTCTAGTTTCTTAATATGTACACGTTTGAATACATTTTTGAATTAATAATCGCAATTGGTGTTAGTCTCCAGACCTAAGAACCTATGTCAACTAACGAATACACGTATACATCCGTAGACACGAAAGTAGCGACCCACATAACAATTCTAGATTCGCAAAAGTTCTCTCCGCTTCGTTCTGTTAAACTAAGTGTAAGCTAAAAAAATAAACCAAGACCCAAAGTTCTAATGCACTTCGGATCTTGGTGGTTAGTTTTTAACTATCACTATCTCCTATGATTTAGTGAGAAAGACTTCCTGAGTTTAAACGAAACCTATGATGCCTTGTAGGAAAATGAGGATAAAGGCACTAACGACTGGTATAAGCAGGGACGTAACGAAAATGTCTTTATAAGAGTCCTTATGCGTGAGCCCAACAATACCTAACAGCGTGATTACTGCACCATTATGGGGCATCGTATCCATCCCGCCTGAGGCTATGCTAGCGACTCGGTGCAGGAGTTCGGGATTTACATTAACTCTGGTCGCCCATTCTAAATATTGTTTTCCAAAGGTATCTAGAGCAATACTCATGCCACCTGAGGCAGAACCTGTAATGCCAGCTAAAACGTTAACGGTGACTGCTTCCGAGGGAAGTGGACTGCCACTTTGGCCGATGCCCAATAAGAAATTAGCAATCGATTTAAAACCTGGCAGAGTTTTAATAACATTACCATAGCCAACTTCAGAAGCCGTATTCATCACAGCTAGCAAGGAGCCGATTGCTCCAGCATTGATAGCCTTGGCAAGATTTCCTTTCATGGTCTTGGGATTGATAAGGACTGCGATGGTTATCCCAACTACGAGGGCAATGATTAGGGCCCAGTTATTCATAGTTCCGGTAATTCCGGCTTTAGCAATATTATAGGGTGCTTGAGTTACCCAACCAGCAATATCCCAGGTCGGAAAAATAAACTTTTGTAGGATCAGCGTAACCACTAAGACTGAAAGCAAAGGTAGTAATGCCAGATAGGGACTAGGCAGGTGTTTATCTTTAACTTGATCCGGTTCCTGTAGAGTATGCTGACCATATCCTTCCCCCGCAGCTTGTGCTTGTCGTTTACGATATTCCAGCCAGTACATACCGCCGCCAAAAATCATGAGTGCGGCTAGCGTACCAAACACGGGTGCAGCATATAAATCCGTATTGAAGAACTTCATGGGTATCGCGTTTTGAATCTGGGGAGTACCGGGTATTGCTGTCATGGTGAAGGTAAAGGCACCTAAAGCGATCGTTCCTGGTAAAAGACGCTTTGGAATATTTGCTTCTCTAAACATGGATGCTCCAAAGGGATAAACAGCGAAGGCGACCACAAAAAGGCTAACCCCTCCATACGTTAGAATCGCTGCTGATAAGACAACCGCTAAAATAGCCTGCTTGGCTCCAACTTTGTTGACGATTGCTTTGGCAATCGACTCGGCAGCTCCGGATTCTTCCATTACTTTACCGAAAACGGCACCGAGCAGGAAGAATGGAAAATAGACCTTAAGATAATTCGCCATATTGGGGAGAAATACTTCTGTATAGGTTGGCATTAAAGCCATGCCAGAGAATACCGCCGCCAAAAGAGCAAAGACTGGCGCAAAAAAGATGACTGAAAAACCTCGATAAGCCATGTACATAAGCAAGACCAAACTCAGGATAATTCCAAGAACCGCCAATGAAATGCACCTCCAATTTAATTTATGGTCGCAACTTTCATGTTCCTATTGGTAAAAAGAACTGTTTTTCTTTCTCTTCACCCCTTTCTTCAATTTCAAAATCAGAACTTATTACGACTCTCTGCTCCTATGTGAACACCTGTTATATCTATCCTAACATGAAGCACCTTGGCACTCCTTTAGTTGAGTTTCCTGATCGTGTTCATAGGTTCTGGAAAAAATATTTTCCAATCCAT
Organism: Desulfosporosinus sp. BICA1-9; assembly: GCF_000802135.1. Lineage (NCBI taxonomy): Bacteria > Bacillati > Bacillota > Clostridia > Eubacteriales > Desulfitobacteriaceae > Desulfosporosinus > Desulfosporosinus sp. BICA1-9. Next base: position 8,389 of record NZ_JUEE01000171.1, on the reverse strand, counting down.
TGTCTTTAATGATTCAGAAATAACGGGCTTAAAATTGATGAGATCTAAAATATCTTTTTGAAGATTAATTCCCGGCGCGATTTCTTCTAGTACCAGCCCTTGTTCTCCTAAGCTAAATACCGCTCTTTCTGTGATAAAAACTACCTTCTGCCCTTTCTTTCGAGCATAATTGCCACTAAAGGTGATATGCTCAACCTCTTGAATTATCTTAGAAACCTTGCCTTCCTTTTGAATTTGGAGTTTACCGTCCGAAACCTCGATCTCTAGTCCATCAGCAGTAAAGGTCCCACAGAAAACAACTTTTTTTGCAGTTTGAGAAATATTTATAAATCCTCCTGCACCAGCAATTCGCGTACCGAAGCGACTGACATTCACATTTCCCGCCTTATCTAACTGAGCCATTCCTAAAACCGTGATATCCAATCCACCACCATCATAAAAATCAAACTGATACGGTTGATCAACAATGCAGTCTGGGTTAAAACTTGCTCCGAAGCTCAAGCCTCCAGCAGGTACCCCCCCGATTGGACCGGATTCCACTGTCAGAGCAAATCTCTCTAATACGCCCTCTTCTGCAGCAACAGAAGCAACCCCTTCAGGTAGACCAATCCCCAAATTAACAATGGCTTCTGGGTTAACTTCCATCAAGGCCCTTCTGGCAATAATTTTTCGTTCATCGAGAGGCATCGCCTTCAATTCCGTTAAAGGTAGACGTAGTTCGCCACTGTAAGAGGGGTTGTATTGCTGATCAAACGATTGCATATGATATTCAGGTCGGCTTGCGATCACCACTGCATCCACTAATATCCCGGGTATTTTGACATCCCTTGCCCTAATGCTGCCGGACTGAACAACTCTCTCCACTTGAACAATCACAATTCCTCCGCTGTTTTTAACAGCTTGGGCTATAGAGAGACCTTCCAGAGTAAGGGCTTCTTTTTCATGCGAGATGTTTCCGTTTTCATCAGCCGACGTACCTCTCAAGAGGGCTACATCAATCGGAAATGTATGATATAAGAGATATTCCTTACCTCTAAAACTCGTTAGCTCTACTAAATCCTCATGCGTGATTTGATTTAACTTTCCTCCACCATTGCGTGGATCTACAAAAGTCTCAAGACCAATATGAGTTAACGTCCCCGGCTTACCTGCTGCAATGTCTCGGAAGAGATGGGTAATGACCCCCTGGGGAAAATTGTAGGCTTCGATTTTATCTTCTACAGCCATCTCCCCTAACTTAGGTGCCAAGTTCCAATGTCCACCTACAACCCGCTTGATAAGACCAACATGCCCCAAATGGTTCATTCCACGATCCTTAGAATCACCCTGCCCCGCCGCATAAACTAAGGATAAATTTCTAGGTGCCCCCGTCTCTAAAAATCTCTTTTCCAAAGCTGTCGTTAATTCTTCTGGATGTCCAATGCCCACAAATCCATCAATGGCTACCATACTTCCATCCTTAATCAACGCCATCGATTCATCTGCAGTTAAGACCGGCACCAACTTCTTCATCAGTTCCCCTCCTGTCTAACTCTTGTAAGCTATTACCATACTGATTCTGTGAAAAACTATTACTCTCCATCTCTCAATCTTCATAATAATCTGAATATATTCATAATTTATTATTGCAATATTTATGCCAATAGCAAAAAAACCTTTGAGGCTTAATCCGTAAGGGTTGTAAAGAAAAAACATTATAAAACGAGTAATCGCATGTAGCATTTTAGCTACATGTGGTTACTCGTTTAACCTTAATAATCCTGCTATTCCCTGCCATTCATCGTCAATGCGGCAAATCCTCTACATGTCGCACCGATGCTACACCTATCCTTTGGTCATATATTCCATTTGGGTAAAACTTATTTCTTGTCAGTTTTTCCCACTCCTAGTTAAACAGACTATCTCTTGCTGTTGATCTTTCCACAACCATTGCCGTACCCTGCCCTCCTCCAATACATAACGTAGCGAGACCTCGTTTAACTTCCCTACGTTTCATTTCGTACAAGAGTGTTACGAGGACTCGTGTCCCGCTGGCGCCAATCGGATGACCTAAAGCGATCGCCCCACCGTTTACGTTGGTTTTTTCTGTATCAAGCTGAAGTTCTCGGGCAACTGCAAGCGTTTGAGCAGCAAAGGCTTCATTCGCTTCTACAAGATCGATATCCTCAATGGTGAGTCCTGCTTTGGACAGCGCTTTGCGGCTGGCTGGAATCGGACCAGTACCCATAATTTTAGGATCCACACCCGCGGAAGCAAACGATGCAATCGAAGCTAGCGGATGCAAACCTAATTCGAGGGCCTTTTCCTTAGACATAACAACCACAGCAGCAGCTCCGTCATTGATACCCGAAGCATTTCCCGCAGTCACTGTGCCCTCCTTTTTAAAGGCTGAACGAAGTTTAGTCAGAGAGTCTAAGGTCGTCGCGTACTTTGGAAATTCATCTTTATTGAAAACTACAGGTTCCCCCTTACGCTGCGGAATAAGGACTGGAACAATCTCCTCATCAAAAAGACCTCCCTTAATGGCGGCTTCTGCTCGATTTTGGCTCAGTACTGAATAAGTGTCTTGTTCTTCACGGGAAATTCCAAACTGTTCAGCGATGTTCTCTGCTGTAATCCCCATGTGAATGTCGTAGAAGGCATCAGTTAATCCATCTTTAAGAATGGTATCAATCATCGTGCCATTTCCCAGGCGATAACCCGTACGGGCCTTTTCCAGTACGTATGGTGCCATCGACATACTTTCCATTCCACCGGCAACGATGATCTCTGCATCTCCTGTCATAATAGCTTGAGCCGCACTCTCCACAGATTTAAGCCCAGATCCGCAAAGTTTATTTAGAGTCCAGGAGGGTGCCTCCTGAGGGATACCGGCTTTTATAGCCGCCTGGCGGGCAGGATTTTGCCCTAACCCCCCCTGCAAGACATTTCCCATGATCACTTCATCGACCTGCTCGGGAATTATGCCAGCCCGTCTAATGGCCTCTTTGATGACCAGTGCTCCCAATTCGATCACCGGAATTTGCCCTAAAGCTCCACCAAAGGATCCAATAGGGGTACGAACTGCACTAACAATAACAACTTCTATCATGTCCCAACCTCCTATAGTTTAATCTCAATGAAACTTCAATTTCATAATTTCTCAGCCAAGCCTTGTAAATGTTGAGCCGTTTGAGCGAGAGACTGTATCGAAGCTCCTATTTCTTCAATCGCCGCCAAAGCATCTTGCGTATGATCGCTAAATTTCTCTAATTTAGTCACCATGCCACCGAGCATTTCTTGCATACCGCGCATCATTTCCTGGATTTCCGCCGCCGATCCTGCGCTATTAACAGCCATTTTTTGGATTTCCGAGGCCACAACACTAAACCCTCTCCCGACTTCTCCGGCCCGTGCAGCTTCAATCGAAGCATTCAAGCCCAAGAGTTTTGTGTTTTTGGCAATAGAATTGATATACTGTACCACTTCTTCTGTTTTTAGGGATTTTTCATGCACACTCTGTGAACCAAGTGTAATTGTCTGCCCCGATTCTGCAAGACTCTGCACCGTTTGGCCGATCTGCTCAATAGCAATCGACATTTGTTGCAGAGATGTAGCCAGTTCAAACGAAGTTCCTTTTAATTCCTGACTAATGTGGTTTAGTTCAGTAGGGACACCCACGGACATCCCACCGATAACTTCGCCATCGACGATCAGGGGAAAAGCCACTGCATAATAAGGAATTCCCAAAACTTCAGCACCGATCTCCTTGACCACACTTTTTCCAGTTCTTAGAGCTGTCTCCGCTGACGAGCCTTCAACGATTGAATCACCAGGATTTACATTCCACGAAATTCGCTCTCCGCGTAATACGCCCTGATACTTTTCTCGATCAAAAACTACCACGGAACCCTTCCTAAAAATGATTTCAAACACCAGCGGCATCATCTGGAGCAGCTGTTGTAGCATTAGCATTCTCCCCTTTTACCAGAGCTCTCTCAATCCTACCAAAAATTGATTCGATGTTTAAAAAATCATGACCAAGACCCAAAGTTCTAATATCACTCCGGATCTTGGTGGTTAGTTTACGATATCATGGATCCTACGCTTCAATTTAGATAGAATCTTTCAAATTTAAATGAAACCTATGATGCTTTGTAAAAAAATGAGGGTAAAGACAGTTACAACGGGTATAAGCAGAGACGTGACGAAAATGTCCTTATAAGAATCCTTATGCGTGAGTCCAACGATACCTAACAGTGTGATAACTGCACCATTATGGGGCATCGTATCCATCCCGCCTGAGGCTACGCTAGCAACTCTGTGCAGGAGTTCAGGATTTACATTAACCCTAGTAGCCCATTCTAAATACTGTTTGCCAAAGGTATCCAGGGCAATGCTCATGCCACCAGAGGCAGAGCCTGTGATACCAGCTAGGGCAGTAACCGTAGCTGCTTCCGAGGGAAGCGGACTGCCACCTTGGCCAATACCCAATAAGAAGTTAGCAATCGTTTTAAAACCTGGCAGAGTTTTGATAACATTACCATAGCCGACTTCGGAAGCCGTATTCATCACAGCTAGCAAGGAGCCGATTGCACCAGCATTAATAGCCTTGGCAAGATTTCCTTTGATGGTTTTAGGGTTGATAAGGACTGCAATCGTTATCCCTACTACAAGCGCAATGATTAAGGCCCAGTTATTCATGGTTCCGACAATTCCAGCTTTAGCAATATTATAAGGTGCTTGAGTTACCCAACCTGCAATATCCCAAGCGGGGAAAATATACTTTTGCAGGATTAAGGTGACTACTAAAACAGAGAGCAAGGGCAGTAAAGATAAATAGGGATTAGGAAGGCTTTTGCCTTCAACTTGATCTGGTTCCTGAAGGGTATGCTGACCATATCCTTCCCCTGCAGCTTGTGCTTGCCGTTTACGATATTCCAACCAGACCATACCGCCTCCAAAAATCATAAGGGCAGCTAACGTACCAAACACTGGTGCAGCATACAAGTCAGTATTGAAAAACTTCATGGGAATTGCGTTTTGAATCTGTGGTGTTCCTGGTATTGCAGTCATAGTAAACGTAAAAGCGCCTAAAGCAATCGTTCCCGGTAGAAGTCGTTTCGGGATATTTGCTTCTCTAAACAGAGAAGCTCCAAAGGGATAAACAGCAAAGGCGACCACAAAAAGGCTAACCCCACCATACGTAAGAATTGCTGCAGATAAGACAACCGCCAATATAGCCTGCTTGGGTCCAAGTTTGTTCACAATCGCTTTAGCGATAGACTCAGCCGCTCCGGATTCTTCCATTACTTTGCCAAAAACGGCACCTAGTAAGAAGAATGGAAAATAGACCTTTAGATAATTCGCCATATTGGGGAGAAATACTTCTGTATAGGTTGGCATTAAAGCCATGCCAGATAATACCGCCGCCAACAGAGCAAAGACCGGCGCAAAAAAGATGACCGAAAAACCGCGGTAAGCCATGTACATCAGCAAAACTAAACTTAGGATAATTCCAAGAACCGCCAATAAAATGCACCTCCAACTTTATTTTTTCACTAGATCCAATGGCCTGCTTTATTTATCATAAAATGAAGCGCTCTAACTCTGGCTATTGCTTCAGCTGACATTTATAGCAGAGGCTTCACTATTACCACGTCTATCCCGCCCTCAAAATCCCTCCTATCGTTCTAATTTAAATGAAACTTCCGCCATTTATATCCAGGACCGCGCCTGTGATGTATGCAGAGGAATCTGAGGCTAAGAAAAGGGCTGCATCTGCTACTTCTTCAGGTTCAGCAAAACGCCCAACCGGAATGGTTGCTATTAGTGCTTTTAACTGCTCTGCAGGGTATTTATTCATCATGTCCGTATTGATATATCCAGGCGCCAAGGCATTACAGGTAATTCCCTTGGTTGCATTTTCAACAGCCGTTACTTTTGTTAACCCGATCAACCCAGATTTTGAGGTTGCATAATATCCAGTTCCAAAGATCCCTATGCGGGCCGTTAGTGAGGATAGATTCACAATTCGTCCATATCCCTGCCCACGCATCGATGGAAGCACTGCTTTCGTACAGATGAAGGGTCCTGTCAGATTGACCGCCATGACAGCGTCCCAGTTGGATAGATTACCTTTATGAAGTAGTCCGTCCCGATTGATTCCGGCGTTATTGACGAGAATATCAACCCTTCCGAACCGCTCGATAACCTTTTCCACCATACTGTTCACTTCGTCTTCTTTGCTGACATCCGCGAGGAAAAGCTCAGCCTCTACCCCTAGTTTCCGGAGTTCCTCCACGGTTTCCATGGCCTTAACCTCATTAAACGCAATATCATTGACTGCGATCTTTGCTCCTTCTCTAGCGAAGGTAAGCGCGATGGCCTTACCAATCCCTTGACCGCTTCCGGTGATTAAGGCAACTCTATCGTTTATTTTCATTTTGCTGCACACCTTTCATCGAATTCATAATTAATTTTCATCAGTTCTGGATAAAAAAGTATTGAATCCATTGTTTTTAAAGATTCAGAAATAGCAGGTTTAAAACTCATCAAAGCCAAAATATCCGTTTGAAGATCGATGCCAGGGGCAATTTCTTCAAGTACAAGACCTTGTTCTCCGAGTCTAAATACGGCCCTTTCTGTAACAAACAATACCTTCTGCCCTTTCTTTCGAGCATAGTTTCCACTGAACGTGATATGCTCGACGTCTTGGAGCAACTTAGAAATTCTCCCTTCTTGGAGGATGACGAGCTTGCCGTCCTTTACCTCAACCTTTAATCCATCGGCTGCAAAGGATCCACAAAAAACAACTTTTTTCGCAGTTTGAGAAATATTGATAAACCCGCCAGCCCCGGCAATGCGCGTCCCAAACCTACTTACATTGACATTACCGTGTCTGTCCAACTGGGCCATCCCTAGAACTGTGATGTCCAGCCCTCCACCATCATAAAAATCAAATTGATACGGTTGATCTACGATACAGTCCGGATTAAAACTTGCTCCAAAACTTAACCCTCCGGCAGGTACTCCTCCAATCGGGCCGGATTCCACTGTCAGAACAAATTGCTCTAAGACCCCTTCTTCCGCAGCAACCGACGCTACCCCTTCAGGAACTCCGATTCCTAAATTAACAATTGCCCCCTTATTGACTTCCATGAAAGCCCTTCTGGCCATAATCTTTCGTTCATCGAGAGGAATTGCTTTGAGTTCGGTTAATGGAAATCGTAATTCGCCACTGTAGGAGGGGTTATATTGTTCGCCAAACGACTGCATGTGAAATTCAGGCCGGCTGGCGATCACCACTGCATCCACAAAAATACCAGGAATTTTGACATCCCTTGCCTTTAAACTTCCTGCTTGAACAACACGCTCCACCTGAACGATCACGATGCCGCCACTGTTTTTCACAGCTTGGGCAATGGAGAGACCTTCAAGGTTGAGTGCTTCCCTTTCAAACGAAATATTCCCAAATTCATCGGCCGATGTTCCTCTTAAGAGTGCTACATTAATCGGAAATGAATGATAGAGTAGATACTCCTTCCCTCTAAAACTCGTTAGCTCCACTAAATCCTCCTGGGTGACCTGATTTAACTTGCCTCCACCATTGCGTGGATCGACAAAGGTCTCTAGGCCGATATGGGTTAACGTCCCCGGTTTACCGGCTGCAATATCTCTGAAAAGATGGGTAATAACCCCCTGTGGAAAATTGTAGGCTTCAATTTTATTTTCAACAGCCATCTTTCCTAACTTAGGCGCAAGATTCCAATGACCACCAACGACACGCTTAATGAGACCAACATGTGCCAAATGGTTCATTCCGCGATCTTTAGAATCACCCTGACCTGCTGCATAAACCAAGGATAAATTTCTGGGGTTACCTGTCTCGACAAATCTTTTTTCCAAAGCCGTTGTCAATTCTTCCGGGTGTCCGATACCCACAAATCCATCAATGGCGACCATACTTCCGTCCTTAATCAACGCGATCGCTTCATCTGCCGTTAAGACCGCCTTCTTCATCTATTATCCTCCTTGTAAGATAGATATAGGGTCGATGGTTCAAAACCAACCCGAACGTTCCTTGATAACTTACTCCTTATTGTTCAGATGAATTAGTTGACACGTTGGACCTCAATCAGTAAATATCGTGCTATAATCACTTTTGGCAGAGAGATAGATGTGCGTTCCTCCTGGATCCCTCTTTTTGAGGCTTATCCGTAAAATAGCGTGTCACTCCACAAGAATGATTCGATGTTTAGCTGGTTGGGTCACTATTCTAGTGTTACCCGTTTCAAATGCAAGGTTGTTTGACATTCTTCTTAAGTGGATGCTCTGATTCATTCTGTTTGAAAGGTTGTGTTCCCTTGTCTCAGTTTCTTAACGATTTCGTAGTCGGAATCGATGTTTC
>NZ_JUEE01000170.1:0-31850 GCF_000802135.1 Desulfosporosinus sp. BICA1-9 | reverse complement strand
TTAGCAGACGTCACCTGGCGGGGTATAGGAACGATACCAGGGTCCGGCCTAGTACTCAAGCCGGAATACTCAAACTTTGACGCGCGCTTAGTTTTTGGCCTGGAGGAAAGCCAAAACGCCGGTCCGGCAGGTTGCCTATGCGGCGAGATTCTCAAAGGGAAGAAAATACCTCCCGATTGCTCTTTGTTTAAAACCGTTTGCAATCCGGAAAAACCTGTAGGGCCGTGCATGGTTTCCTCAGAGGGTACCTGTGGTGCGTATTATAAGTACCATAATTAAGTGGACACAGATGAGTGTTCTTGTTCTAGTAATAGTTTTTGAAGGAGGAACGTATGCAAGAAGAAAAAGTATTGCTCGGTCATGGCAACGGTGGCAAATACACCCAAAGACTCGTGAAAGAGCTTTTCCATCACTATTTTAGTAATGACTTACTCGATGAGATGAACGATGCAGCTCGGTTTTTGACACCCGGGGAGAGACTTGCGTTTACCACAGATAGTTATGTAATCTCTCCCCTGACTTTCCCTGGCGGAGACATCGGGAAACTGGCTGTTTGCGGAACAGTCAATGATTTAGCTGTGAGCGGTGCCCGACCCTTGTATTTAAGTGCAGGATTTATTATAGAAGAAGGGTTTTCGATGGCCAGCCTTAGGCAGATTGTCCAGTCTATGGCAGACACGGCTAAAGCAGCCGGTGTGCTAATTGTTACCGGCGACACGAAAGTCGTACCTAAAGGTTGTGCTGATCAGCTTTTTATCAATACGGCAGGTATTGGGGTCATACTTCCTGGGGCTGATGTGTCAGGAAGTAACGCCAGGCCAGGGGATAAGATCATCATTAATGGGACGATAGGCGACCATGGCATGACCATTATGGCCAGGCGGTCGGAACTTAATTTTGATAATCTCCGCAGTGACTGTGCTCCGCTCAACGGGTTAATCCAAGAGTTATTGTTGGAGGTACCAGGTATTAGGGTGCTTAGGGACCCTACACGGGGTGGAGTAGCGACGACTCTCAATGAAATTGCCGTGCAGAGCGGTGTGGGTATTGGTTTAGATGAGGATTCCCTGCCCGTTCAGGGAAATGTGAAGTCAGCCTGTGATATCTTAGGATTAGACCCTCTATATCTGGCAAACGAAGGTAAGTTTCTGGCCGTGGTGCCGCAACCGCAGGTTGAGGCAGCTATGAATGTCCTTCGAAAACACCCGCTGGGACAGGATGCTGCGGTAATCGGTGAAGTGGTCAATGGCCCTGTCGGTAAAGTGTACCTTAAGACAGGCATTGGTGGTAAGAGGATTGTTGATGTCCTTGTAGCTGATCAACTGCCGCGTATCTGTTAGAAACAAGCTTGAATCATGTTTACGTAATAACCTTATATCCGACAAAGCAAGGATATAAGGTTATTTGTCTTTGAACCTAATCCAAGTAATGTAGAAAAGGAAACGGACTTAAAAAGCGTCAAGGAGAATGTTACAAAAACGTTAAATTTAATTCAAGGGTTCTTCAAATTGGTCATTTATAATTCAAGTATCGAGAAAATCCTAAGGTTACCATCCTCGGCATAGAACCACAGGAGATTCGGTAAATACATTATAAATTTTCCTCGAAAAGGAGGGGCATATGGATAAGCAGATGACAGTGACAGATCATTTGGGGGAGCTCAGATACCGTCTCATTATTTCATCTGTGGCGCTGCTCGCCGGCGCCACCGTGATTTATCTAAATATGGATAAAGTTATCATGTGGCTTACGGCTCCTTTAAGTGGAAAGCAACTGTACTTTATCGGTCCTGCTGATGGGTTTTTTACAACGATTCAAATAGCAGTCGTAGGGGGGATTATGGTTAGCCTGCCGGTGCTTATTTACCAAGCCATTGCGTTTATTATGCCAGGCTGTACTCGACAAGAACGGAAGACGATTTTCTCTGCCATTCCACCGGCATTGATCCTTTTTGCTTTGGGAGCAGGTTTTGGTAATCAAGTGATTTTCCCTTTAGTACTACGATTTTTTATGGGGGTTGGAGAGGGTTACCTTAACCCTATGCTTCTGGGTGGTAAATATTTTTCTTTCCTATTATTATTAACATTTGGTATGGGTGTTTTTTTTGAAATTCCCATCGTAATGATAGCCCTCAGCCGGCTGGGCTTAGTAAAATCAAGAAAGCTTAGAAATACGCGACTATATGGCTACATTGGAGTCCTTCTCCTCATAGGTCTGATCGTACCTACCCCAGACGTTTTAACTCTAGTGGCCATCTCTGCCCCAGTACTTCTTCTCTACGAATCGAGCATCTGGGTTATTTATTTTATGGAAAAAAACAAGATGAAGAAAGAAAATGTTAACTATGCATGAGACAAAATAATTCACAGGAAGTGATGAGCATAATGGGAGGGCGCAAAATGAAAAATAAAGGTGGACATTTATCACATGGCATCTTAATGTTACTATGCTGTTTGGTACCGATTGTTCTGCTAGCAGTACTGTCATCGTTAAACTTGCAAAGTTCAGGTGTAAAAAATGGATTATGGGTGTTATTAATATTGGCTTGTCCATTGGGACATTTAGTAATGATGAAATTCATGTCTCATAATCATAAACATCAAGATGTAGCAGATGGGGAAAATTGTAAACAAGAATAAACTGGGCATACAATGACCTAATATCCTGAAAACAAGGATATTAGGTCATTTGTTTTTGTACCTAGATCCAAGGAAATATAGAAAAAAGCAACTAATAATTATGGCAAAGCAGCAAGGAATGAAGTTTCAGGAAACGGGCTTTCAAAGTCCGTTTTGAAGAGAATATTACAAAAGCGTTATTTTTAATTCAAGAGTTCTTCAAATTAATTATTTATAATTCAAGTATCGATTCAAGGGCCTAGCCCCATATCATCAAGCAGTTTGGTTAGGTATTGGATCAAGTAATTTTTCGGGAGGTGTTTCGGTAATGTCTAATTCTACATGCACGTGTTGTCTGGAAGACGACCAGGAGAAGTACCAACGGATCGCGGAAATCATCGAAGAGTACAAAGCTCATGAAGGTAGTCTAATCCAGATTCTGCACATAGCCCAGGGAATTTTCGGGTATCTGCCACTTGAGCTGCAACAATTCATAGCTGAAAAAATGGAGTTGCCGTTGTCTGAGGTTTATGGGGTAGTCACGTTTTATTCCTACTTTGCTTTACGTCCTCGAGGAAAGTACACGATCAGGGTCTGTATGGGAACTGCCTGTTATGTACGTGGTGCTAAAAAGATCGTCGATGAGTTAAAGAAAAAGTTAGACATTAAAGTGGGAGAGACAACGGAAGAAGGTCTCTTTACCCTGGAAGTAGCGCGTTGTATTGGTGCTTGTGGTCTTGCTCCAGTAATGACGGTTAATGACACAGTTTATCAGAGGGTGAATCCTGAAGAGTTGGATACCATTCTTGGTGAATACACGAATAAGTAAGGGGTGAATTGTCGTGCAAGTCGCATTTTCCTATATCAATACTAAAGAAGATCTTGTGAAAGTTCGGTCAAGTTACAATGAAGCTATCAGCAAATACAACTATACTGTTTTGGTTTGTTCCGGCGCAGGTTGTATCTCTACTAACTGTCATGCAGTTAAGGATGCTTTGCTCAATTCCCTCAAGGCGCACGGTTTAGAACAGGATGTCGTCGTATTTGAAACGGGATGTATCGGTTCATGCGATATTGGGCCGGTGATGGTAGTTTCGCCGGGCGAAACCTTTTATACCAGGCTAAAGCCTGCTGATATTCCGGGGATCGTCCAGTCTCATCTTATCGACGGCAAAATAGTAGAGAATAAAGTCTTTTTCGACCGTCAACTTATGAAACGGGTACCCTGTCTGAAGGATATTGACTTTTTTAAAGCCCAGGTAAAAATAGCCCTGCGAAACTGCGGAGCAATTGATCACTCTTCTCTTCCGGCCTATATATCAAGAGACGGCTATCTGGCTTTTGCAAAAGCGGTTGTCGAGATGACTCCGGAAAGTCTGATTGACGAAATCAAAAAATCAGGCCTGCGCGGACGTGGTGGCGGAGGTTTTCCCACAGGAGTGAAGTGGGAAGCTGGATTAAAAGCCGCTGGTAGTGTTAAATACATCGTCTGCAATGCTGATGAAGGTGATCCTGGTGCTTTTATGGATCGCAGCATTCTGGAAGGAGATCCCCACAGCATCATAGAGGGAATGATGATTGGCGGATATGCCATTGGTGCCCACAAAGGCTATGTTTATGTCCGAGCTGAATACCCACTGGCCGTGGAACGTTTGGAACACGCGATTGACCAGGCCCGGGCAGCTAGATTGTTAGGGGAGAATATCTTGGGAAGCGCATTCTCATTTGATATAGAAATTCGCATTGGTGCCGGTGCTTTTGTCTGCGGGGAAGAAACGGCGTTAATGCATTCGATAGAAGGAAAACGCGGCGAACCAAGGCAAAAACCACCGTACCCCTGCCAAAGCGGGTTATTTGCCAAGCCAACAATTATTAATAATGTCGAAACATATGCCAATATAGCTCCCATTGTCTTAAACGGTTGTGAGTGGTTTACACAGTATGGGACTGCCAGTAGCAAGGGGACTAAGGTATTTGCCCTTGCCGGTAATGTAGTCAATACCGGATTGGTTGAAGTTCCCATGGGAATGAGCTTAGGTGACATTCTCTTCAAAATCGGCGGCGGTATTCCTAAAAAGAAAGAGTTTAAAGCTGCCCAAACAGGAGGTCCTTCTGGCGGCTGTATAACTAAGGAATATCTTGACACTCCTGTTGATTACGATTCGTTAATCAAACTCGGAGCCATTATGGGCTCAGGCGGACTTATCGTTATGGATGAAGATGCCTGTATGGTGGACGTGGCCCGTTTCTTTATGGAATTTGTGCAAGATGAGTCTTGCGGTAAGTGTGTTCCCTGCCGGACTGGTACTAAGCGTATGCTGGAAATACTTGAACGGATCATGCGAGGTGAAGGCCGCGAAGGAGACATCGAACTGTTAGAGGAATTAGGAGAAAACATCAGGGAGACAGCCATCTGCGGTTTAGGACAAACAGCACCCAACCCTGTTCTGAGTACGATTAAGTATTTCCGCCATGAGTATGAGGAACACATTCAGGATAAGAGTTGCCAAGCATGTCGAAATGCGCAAAAAAAACTCGTCCCGAAAAGTTCTCCGGCCTAAGCGTCTAGCCGTTGCTGTAACGCTTGGAACCCGGTTCGGAAATATGATGGGTATTCCGGGTGAAGACCCGAACGAGATGCTGGAATTTACAAAAAGTCAATACTTGAATTAAGTGCTCGATTTATGACAGGAGGGCAAACAATGATAAATCTAACTATAAATAATAAAAGGATAACTGTTAAGGAAGGAACTACAATTCTGGAAGCAGCCAAGCTGAATAATATCTTAATTCCTAGCTTGTGCTATCTGGAAGGGGTTCATAAATATGGTTCCTGCCGGATATGTGCGGTGGAAGTGGAAGGTGCTAGAAATTTACAAGCTTCCTGCATAACCGCAGTTAGAGAGGACATGGTTGTTCACACTAAAACGGAGCGGGTACAAAAAGCCCGGAAGCTCCTTTATGAGTTAATGCTTTCTGACCATCCGAAAGATTGTTTGAACTGTGAGCGGAACCAGTCATGTGAACTGCAAAAACTAGGGGAATTAATTCAAGTTAAAGAAGTGCGGTTTAACGGGCAACAGTCCAAAGGTGTCCTCGATGATTTATCTCCTTCCATCATGCGGGATACCTCGAAATGCATTTTATGCCGCCGATGCATAACCGTTTGTAATGAAATTCAGGGTGTTGGTGTGCTAAATGCTCAGCAGCGGGGCTTTAAAACAATGATCGGACCAGCAGCGGCTCTGCAACTGAATTCAGTAAACTGTGCCTTTTGTGGTCAGTGTACGGTTGTTTGTCCTGTAGGCGCTTTGCAGGAGAAGGACGCGATTACCAAGGTCTGGAACGCCCTGCATGACACCAAGAAACGGGTTATTGTCCAGACAGCTCCGGCGATTCGGGCTGCTCTGGGGGAAGAATTCAGTTATGAACCGGGGACTCTGGTAACGGGAAAAATGGTTACCGCCTTGCGAGAGATGGGTTTTGATGATGTATTTGATACCAATTTTGCGGCGGATTTGACGATCTTGGAGGAAGGCAACGAATTTTTGCAGCGTATCCAGCAAGTATTTAACGGCAGCAGTGCCGTCTTACCGATGATTACCAGTTGTAGTCCAGGATGGGTGAAGTTTGTCGAGCACGCATTCCCGGCTGAACTTGACCACCTTTCTACTTGTAAGTCGCCGCATATGATGCTCGGAGCATTGGCAAAGAGCTATTATGCTGAGAAGGTCGGGATACGTCCGGAAGATATTTTTGTCGTCTCGATCATGCCCTGTACCGCTAAAAAGTTTGAGGTAACCCGGCCGGAACTGACCAATGGTGGCCAGGCCAATGTCGATGCTGTTCTAACGACTCGGGAATTGGCAAGGATGATTAAAGAGGCCGGGATTGATTTTCGGGCCTTGGCGGAATCCGACTTCGACAATCCGCTGGGTCTATCGACCGGTGCAGCAGATATTTTCGGTGTTACTGGCGGAGTTATGGAAGCCGCCCTACGCTCAGTTTATGAAATTATAACCGGACGGGAACTTCCGTTTGACGGGCTTCATGTCCATCCGATCGTCGGTTTGGAGAGAATTAAGACAGCTGATCTGGTAATTGAAAATCCGTTGCCTGAGTATAAGTTCCTGGGCGGTGTGACGGTTAAGGTTGCTGTAACCAGCGGGCTTAAGGGTGCTAAAATCTTAATGGAGCAGATCGCTCAAGGAGAGTCGCCTTATCACTTTATTGAAGTTATGGGTTGTCCCGGCGGCTGTATTAGTGGCGGAGGTCAACCGAGACCGACCACAGCCGAAATTCGCAGGAAACGTTTAGCGGCAATTTATCAGGAAGACGAGGGTAAACAGCTCCGAAAATCTCATGAGAATCCTTTGATTCAGTCTTTATATGCAGAATTTCTTGGACACCCCTTGGGACACAAATCACATGAGTTATTGCATACTCACTACACGGATAGAGGTATATATAACGAACATTTGCCCACAAAAAGGGATTGTCTGGGATAACGCGGTGGAATTTGTCTGTAAGAATGCAGACTGCCAGCTAAGGAAGGTGAAAAGGATGACTTTATCAAGAAGAGAAGCATTTAATCGGGAATGGCAAGCAGCTGACTTCATCTATGATCAGGAGATTAAGGATTTACTGCAACAAGGGAAACAGGCGACGACTGCTCAAGTTCGAATGATAATTGCCAAAGCTCGCGCAGCGAAAGGTTTGACTCCACTCGAAGTTGCTGTCTTACTGGAAAACGAAGATGCAGAACTAACAGGCCTGATGTACGAAGTAGCTGCGGAAATCAAGCAAAGAATCTACGGAAAACGGATTGTTCTGTTTGCACCTCTCTATCTAAGCGATCATTGTATCAATAGCTGTGTATATTGCGGCTATAAACGGGATAACAAGTTCATCAGGCAAAAGCTTACTATGGAACAAATAAAAGGAGAGGTAAAGGTTTTAGAGGGCATGGGTCACAAACGGCTTGCTTTGGAAGCCGGTGAACACCCGGAGGAATGTCCTATTGAATACGTAGTGGACTGCTTAAAGACCATTTACGACATCAAATTCGCCAACGGCAGTATCCGGCGTTGTAATGTCAATATTGCCGCCACTACTGTTGAAGAATACAGATTGTTGAAAGATGCTGGTATTGGCACCTATATTTTGTTTCAGGAAACCTACCACTGGGAAACCTACCAGAAGATGCATCCCGCTGGCCCCAAAGCAGATTATGATTGGCATACGACAGCTCATGACCGGGCGATGACCGCCGGGATTGATGATGTAGGTTTTGGGGTCTTATTTGGGCTCTATGACTATAAATTCGAAGTCTTAGGCTTGATGATGCATGCTTTACATCTGGAACAACGCTTTGGCGTGGGGCCGCACACAATCTCTGTACCGCGCTTGCGCCCAGCCCGGGGGGTAGATTATGAAACTTTCCCTTACCTTGTCAGTGATGAGGAATTCATGAGGTTGGTGGCCATCATCCGTTTAGCAGTGCCCTATACCGGTATGATTGCTTCCACACGGGAGAGACCGGAACTGCGGGACAGATTGCTGAGTATTGGCATTTCCCAAATTTCCGCTGGTTCGTGTACCGGTGTCGGCGGATACATTAAAGAAGCGGAAAAACAGGACAAGACAACAACTGACCATCCTGCCGTTACCAACCAGGAGAAATCTCCCCAATTTGAAGTCGAAGACCATCGGAGTCCGGATGAAGTATTGTATAGTGTCTGTAACTCGGGTTGGTTACCAAGTTATTGTACGGCTTGTTACCGTCAGGGACGAACTGGGGACAGGTTTATGGCACTGGCCAAATCCGGCGAGATCCAAAATGTCTGTCAGCCTAACGCTATTCTCACCTTTAAGGAATATCTGTTGGATTATGCTTCACCGGAGACTCAGAAAGTGGGCGAAGAGACAATCCTGAAACATTTACAGGAAATAAAGAGTGAGAAGATCCGGAATTACACAGAAGAGGCTCTCAAAAGGTTGGAACTGGGGGAACGGGACATTTATCTATGATTACAAAGAAAAAATTCTTCCAAAAAGATGGTGGTAGGGATGTTAGAACTGATCGCAAAGGCTTTTAATACCAATAAATTAACAAAAGAAGAGATTATTTATCTTTTGCAAAACCTTAAAGATGAGGATCGGCAAACTCTTTTTGGCTATGCATTAGAGACTAAAAAAAAGCATTACGGTGACGAGGTGTACCTGCGGGGACTGATTGAGTTCTCTAATCACTGCCGACAGGACTGTCTCTATTGTGGGATTCGGGCATCTAACCCTATGCTTTCGCGTTACCGCTTAACCCCAGAGGAGATCCAGGTCTGCTGTCAGGAAGGTTATAATTTGGGATACCGGACGTTTGTCCTGCAAAGCGGCGAAGATCTATGGTACACCAAAGACATTATTGTCAAGATCATCAGACGTATTAAAGATAAGTTTCCGGGCGTAGCTATTACCTTGTCCATTGGGGAGAGAAAAAGAGACGAATATGAAGCGTACTTTCGAGCAGGAGCGGACCGTTTTTTGATGCGGCATGAAACCGCTTCCGAACGGTTGTATGCTAAACTACACCCTACTATGAAGTTGGAGAACCGTTTGGCCTGCCTACAGGCCCTAAAGGAAATAGGGTATCAGGTGGGAGCCGGGTTTATGGTCGGGTTACCGGGACAAAGTCATATCGATCTTGCCGAAGATTTATGTTATCTCCAAGAGCTGGAACCGGATATGGTGGGAATTGGACCTTTCATTCCCCACTCTGAAACCCCCTTGAAGGGGGAAAAGGGAGGCACAGTTGAAGATACCCTGGTAATGGTTGCTTTAACCCGTTTGTTGCTTCCGGAGTCTCTATTGCCCGCTGCGACAGCCATGGGCACCCTGCACCCGCAAGGTCGGGAGCTTGCCCTCCAAGCAGGGGCTAACGTTGTGATGCCGCTTTTAACGCCCTCCTCCGTGAGGAAACTTTATGAACTATATCAAAATAAGATTTGTCTGAATGATGAGTCGGGTAAGTGCCGGTATTGTATTGAACGGAGGATTAATTCCGTTGGCATGGCAGCAGACCTCAGCCGGGGTGACAGCAGTCGGTTTATCCGAACCCATGAATTAAAACAAAAACGAATTATGAAATAAGTTATAGTGTTTTTTTCAGTGAAATAAGTATTGTTTTCTTTTCTTACAAGAAGTTGGGGTCTTAGGAATCGGATACTTGGGATGGTGATAGAAGTGAAATTCCGCCGTGAAGAGGATTTGCTGGGAACTAGGGAGATTCCCGCGGAAGCGTATTACGGGATTCACACGTTGCGCGCTGCCGAAAACTTTAGTGTTTCCGGGCAGCCCGTGCACCCGGAGTTAATCAAAGCCCTAGGTTTGGTAAAACAGGCAGCGGCTGAAACCAATCTGACCTTGAAGGAATTAGAACCGACCCTAGGCAATGCCATCGCGCAGGCGGCGGCTGAGGTGGCGGAAGGACGCTTCGCCGACCAGTTTATTGTAGATGCTTTGCAGGGCGGGGCTGGTACTTCAACCAATATGAATGTGAATGAGGTCATTGCCAACCGGGCGATCGAATTACTGGGCGGAAACAAGGGAGATTATTCCCTGGTTCATCCCCTAAACCATGTGAATATGTCTCAGTCAACTAATGACGTATATCCTACCGCTTTACGTCTTGCCGCCATCAGGCTCCTACGGCACCTGGCTGAGTCATGTGCCACCCTTCAGGGCGCTTTACAGGCTAAGGAAGCGGAGTTTGCCGGCGTTCTCAAAGTGGGGCGCACCGAAATGCAGGATGCCGTGCCGATAACCCTGGGCCAGGAATTTGCCGCTTGGGCTGAAGCCATCGCCCGTGACCGCTGGCGCCTGTATAAGGTGGAAGAGAGGCTGCGCCAGGTCAACCTAGGCGGCACAGCCATCGGCACTGGGCTAAATGCGTCCCGCAAATACATCTATATGGTGATCGAGCGCCTGCGCTTACTGAGTGGCTTAGGTTTGGCACGCCAGGAGAATATGATTGATGGAACGCAGAATGCCGATGTTTTTGTCGAAGTATCCGGTTTGCTTAAAGCCAATGCCACCAGTTTAATCAAAATCACGGCCGATTTGCGCCTACTATCTTCCGGGCCGCGTGCCGGCTTGGGTGAGATCCTACTGCCGGATTTACAGGTCGGTTCTTCAATCATGCCGGGTAAGGTCAATCCCGTGTTGCCGGAACTAGTCACTCAGGTAGGCTATCAGATCATGGCTCAGGATCTGGCGATCACTTTGGCTGCTCAGGGTGGGCAGCTGGAATTAAACGGATTTTTGCCTTTGATCGCGGCGAATTTATTGCCGGCTATGCACAATCTGAGCAAGGCAATGTTATTACTGGCAGAACGTTGTATTTCCGGCATCAGGGCGGAAACCGCCAAGTGTCGCGAGTACTTGGATAACAGCACCGGAATCATTACGGTTATCAGCCCTTTGCTGGGTTACGATGTGGCTGCTGCTTTGGCCAAAGAAGCTTTGGCTTCGAGACGTTCGGTGCGGGATACTGTCCTGGCTGCCGGGCTCTTTACGGCCGAAGAACTGGATGAAATCATCAGAGCGGACAAGGTGACCCGGCCGGGTCGGATTAGAAGATAAGGAGAAAAAATCATGGAAACTACTCCACGTGGTAACCGCCTGCACATTGCCATTTTTGGCCGTCGCAATGTCGGTAAGTCCAGTTTGATTAATGCTTTGACCAATCAACAGATTGCCTTGGTGTCTGAGGTGCCCGGTACTACCACGGATCCGGTTTTTAAGGCAATGGAGATCCTGCCATTGGGTCCGGTGATGATTATTGATACAGCGGGAATCGATGACAGCGGTGAATTGGGTGCTCTACGGGTGCAGCGTTCCTTGGAGGTGCTAGAACAAGTCGATATGGTGCTTCTGGTTTTGGTAACCGGTAACTCCATATCGGAGTTGGAACTGGAAATTGCCCGGCGGGTGCAGGAAAAAAAATTACCTTTGATCGTAATACTGAATAAAACGGATTTACGCTCGGTTCCGGCCGATGAACCGGCAGAAATCGAAGAAAAATTCGGGCTTAAGCCGGTTATGACCAGCACTTTGCGGCGTACGGGTCTAGCGGAGCTGAAAATGACCATGGTTAGAAACGCACCGGTGGCCTGGGATGAGCAGACAATTGTTGGAGATTTGTTGGATCCCGGTGATCTGGCTGTTCTGGTAGTACCCATTGATTTGGCGGCCCCCAAAGGGCGTTTGATCCTGCCCCAGGTGCAGACGATCCGGGATATTCTGGACCATGATGCCATGGTCTATGTCGCCAAAGAAAGAGAATTAAAAGAGTGCATCGCCACTTTGAACCGTAAGCCGAAAATCGTGATCACGGACTCCCAGGTCTTTCTCAAAGCGGACGCCGACACTCCGCCTGAGGTACTCTTAACGTCTTTCTCTATTCTGTTTGCCCGTAATAAAGGAGATTTGCTGACACTGGTGGCCGGAGCCAAAGCCATCGCCAAACTACGTCCAGGAGACAAGGTGCTAATCAGCGAAGCCTGTACCCATCACAGCACGGAAGATGATATAGGCAAAGTCAAGATACCACGTTGGTTGCGCCAGGAGGTGGGTGGCGAGCTGGAATTTCATTTTAGCAACGGGAATAGCTTCCCGGCCAACCTTTCTGAGTTTAAACTTGTTGTTCATTGCGGAGGGTGTATGATCACCCGGCGCGAAATGTTAGCGCGGCTGGCGAAGGTGCAGGAGGCCGGGGTGCCGATAGTTAATTACGGGGTGTGTATCGCTTATTTGATGGGGATATTACGGCGGGCTTTATCACCTTTTCCGGCGTTACAAGAGATGATGGATGAGATAGATGTTGATATAGATTGAGTCGTTCAACCAATCTTGAGACGTCGGCTAGGACTACATGAGTAACAGCAAAAAAATAAAAAGAATATTAAATGTTTATGTTTCATAAGTAATTCATATTATTTTCATCAAAGACACACATTTGTGTTTTATCATTACGTAAGTATTACAAAAACGTTAACTTTTATTCAAAGGTTTTTCAAACTAATAGTCTATTATTTTAAATATGGATGGGGGTGGTATCATCCTAATCTGAACAGCACACATTTTATTTTTCCGAGCCAATTATGGTTTATTTTTTTAACGAGGAATATAGGGTAGACCCCTATACTATATGAGAAGGGTGGTGAGTCAATGAACGAACCGATTAAAGTAATTTGTTGTAATCAGGATATGACGAAAGAAGACGGCAACCTGAGGAGTCATCATGAAGAAAAGACGATTCAACAGCTTATCGCCCGAATGAACCGGATTGAGGGTCAAATCCGGGGCATTAAAGGAATGATCGAGCGTCAAGTATATTGTGATGACGTCTTAAATCAGATCTCCTCCGCCCAGTCTGCCCTCGATGGGGTTTCTAAGTTGCTTTTGGAAAAACACATGAAATCATGCGTGAGGGAACGGTTGGAAGCTGCTGACACAGCGGTGGTAGACGAAGTCTTAAAAACGGTGTTCCGCATGATCAGATAATCTTCTGTAAAGAATAAACAGCGAAAGGGAATCTAAGTCAGATTACCGATTGGAGGTTAAACGTTATGAGTGAAACAACAAGAAGCGAACATTTTGAACAGGTAAGTTTGCCGGTAGAGGGTATGACTTGCGCCGCTTGTGTGGCAAAAGTGGAAAAAACCCTAAAAAACATGGCTGGGGTGCAGGAAGTTCACGTCAATTTGCTTTCGAGCAAGGCGGCTGTGACTTATGCGAGTGATCAGACCGGAGTACCCCAGATGGTGAAACTAATTCAAGACATCGGCTACGAGGTGCCGGAGGAGGAAGTCTTGCTCACTGTGCGCGGTATGAGTTGTGCGGCATGTGTCGCTAAAGTTGAGAAGACCGTGAAGGGAATGCCGGGAGTCACCTCTGTTGTCGTTAATTTACCGGCGGAGTCGGCCAAGGTAAAGTTTTACCCCGGAGCCGTGGATAAAACCCGGATCAAGAAAGAGATCCAAGCTTTGGGTTATGAGGCCAGCGAAAAGGTGACCGGTCAGGAAGCTTTAGACCGGGAGAAAGAGGCGCGTCAAAAGGAACTCCGGTTCCAAACCCGCAATATGTGGATTGCCTGGCCCTTAGCCAGTTTGGTGATGATTGGCATGTTCCGGGATATGTGGATCTTTCCCTATTTTGTACCAGAGTTTCTGGGTAATGTTTATGTCCTTTGGGCCATGACCACACCGATCGCCTTCATTCCCGGTTGGCAGTTTTTTAAACACAGTTGGAACGGACTAAAACGTGGCGCAACCGATATGAACTTACTCTACGCAACTGGGATTGGGGCCTCATATCTTATTGCAACCATCAATACCTTTTGGCCCGATGCTGGTTTTGGCGGGCGAGGAGCTGCTTTTTTCGAGTCAGCCGCTTTGCTGACTGCGTTCATCGTTTTGGGGCGCTATTTGGAAGCGCTCACCCGGGGTAAAACTTCGGAGGCGATCCGTAATCTGATGAGCTTACAGGCCAAAACAGCGCGGGTGATTCGCAATGGTGAAGAAGTAGAGATTGCCGTCGATGAGGTGGAGATCGGAGATATCGTGTTTGTACGGCCCGGGGAAAGCATCCCGGTGGACGGAGAAGTTACCGACGGTTATTCAGTGGTGGATGAAGCGATGATCACCGGGGAAAGCATGCCGGTGGAAAAACGAGCTGGTTCACAGGTCACTGGTGCTACCATTAATAAGACAGGTTCTTTTAAATTCAAGGCAACCAGAGTTGGTGGCGAAACCGCTCTGGCCCAAATCATCAAAATGGTGGAAGACGCCCAAGCTACCAAGGCCCCCATCCAAAAATTAGCGGATTTTGTGGCCGGTCATTTCATCGCCGGGGTACATGTCCTCGCGTTGATAGTCTTCTTCTTCTGGTTCTTTGTTGGTTACGATGCTTACTTCTTACCGACAAGCCAGTTTGTTTTCTCGCCCTATAGCTTAGCGGAAGTCGGTGTCTTTGGTTTCGCCCTTCTCTTGTCGGTGACGACCTTGATCATTTCTTGCCCGTGCGCTCTCGGTTTGGCTACCCCCAGTGCGATAATGGCTGGTACGGGTAAGGGGGCGGAGAACGGTATTTTATTCAAAGGAGCCGATGCTGTAGAATCCAGCAGCAAGCTTAATGCGGTTATTTTCGATAAGACAGGGACTCTGACCAAAGGGGAACCTGCTGTGACTGACGTCTATACGACAGAGGGCTTTGCCCAAGACGATGTGTTAAGGCTGGCGGCGATCACGGAAAAACCATCTGAGCACCCATTAGGTGAAGCGATCGTACGAGGGGCCAAAGAGAAAGGATTGTCTGTTGGAGATACAGATGATTTTGAAGCGATACCGGGACATGGTGTGCGAGCAACTTATCAAGGACAGACAATCCTGATGGGAAACCGTCGTTTGATGAAGCTGCAGAAGATTGATATCGGAAACCTGAATGAAAAAATGGAGCAGTTTGAGGAAGAAGGCAAGACTGCTATGCTGATCGCTGTTGACGGTAAGGCAGCTGGAATCATTGCAGTAGCGGACATCCTGAAGGAAAATGCCAAAGAAGCCGTGGAACGCTTGCAGCAAATGGGTGTGCAAGTAGCCATGATTACCGGGGACAACCGGCGGACGGCAGAAGCCATCGCCCGGCAAGTGGGAATCACGACAGTGCTTGCCGAAGTACTGCCCCAGGATAAGGCCGCCGAAGTAATCAAGCTTCAGGAGAAAGGTCTGAAAGTAGCCATGGTTGGAGATGGGATCAACGATGCTCCAGCCTTAGCTCAGGCTGACGTGGGAATTGCCATTGGTTCCGGTACAGACGTTGCCAAAGAAACAGGCGACATCATCCTCATCAAGAGTGATATCCGCGATGTGGTAGGAGCCATTGAAATCGGGCGAGCCACCATGCGCAAGATCAAACAGAACCTGGTATGGGCTTTCGTTTACAATATCACAGGGATTCCCTTAGCAGCAGGTATTCTATATCCATTCACAGGGTTTTTAGTTAGTCCGGAACTTGCTTCCTTCTTTATGGCCATGAGTTCGGTATCGGTAACGATGAACACACTATTCTTAAAACGCTACCAACCATCGTTCCGGAAGGACCAGTTAAAAACCAGTGCGCAATTGGTACCCCAACCACAAACAGCACGCTAAGGAGGAGGTTTTACTATGAACGAGTTAGAAGCAAAAGCCGCTAGGCAGTCTTTCGTGGTTTATACGGCACTTTCGCTGGCGATAACCTTAATATTTCTGGGTATCACCTGGGTAAACGGAACTACCTATACTGCTGTAGCCCGAATTGGTGGCATGGTTTGGGTTTTCATCCTGAGTATGATTGTCTTTATGCCGATCGTCATTCCGGTGATGAAAAAGAAGGTCATGGGTTAGTGAACTCGTTCAGCTAAAGCTGAACATCGGGACTTCGGTACCATTCACTACAACCAAATATTACAAAAACGTTAACTTTTATTCAAAGGATTTTCAAACTATTAGGCTATTATTGAACCATGGCAACAAAAGTGGGGTGAGAGAGCTGATAATTAATTACGTTAAAATCATTGATCGGTTGGAGCGGGCGCGCAAAGTCTTAGCCTTGTCTATGCTGGCACTGATGGTGGTCACGGTGGTGTTCTATCTTAAAGCTGATGTTTTGGTGCAGTTGTTAACCCAACCTCTGGGCCAACGGGAACTGGTTTTTCTCAGCCCTGTGGAAGGGTTCATGGCTAAAATAAAGGTGGTGTTTTTCAGCGCCTTCATCGTGTGCTTCCCATTAATCCTTTGGCAGTCCATCCGTTTTGCATCTCCTTTACTCACCCATGCTCAAAGGAGAATCGTTTATTGGGTAATCCCTGTCGCCACACTTCTCTTTGCAGCGGGTGTCTTGTTTGGTTATATGGTCATCATTCCCACGACATTAAAGTTTTTATTGAACACAGGTCAACAGTATATGGTGGCGACCTTATCAGCTAACCTCTACTTTTCCTTTGTAATCATGCTGATTCTAGCGATGGGGGCAGTCTTTGAATTACCGTTAATCATGGGGGTTCTGGCTTTATTGGGAGTTATTAGTTCCAAAACACTGAAAAAAAAGCGACAATTGGCAGGTCTTGCGATTGTCGTAGTTACCGCCCTACTCACTCCGACACCGGATGTTTTCACTTTAGCCGCGGCCAGTCTTCCGGTATTCGGCTTATACGAATTGAGCATTTTGTTGATTTACAGCTATGAAAAAGTTTCCGCAAGAAAAAAACAGTCACTTGTACAGGAGATATGATATTAAAATTTTGTAACCAAGTAGTTTATAAAAGTCACAAAACTACCAGATAGACACATAGGGTTTACGCAATGACCTAATATCCTAAAAACAAGGATATTAGGTCTTTTGCTTTTGAACTAAAATTCAAGGAAATGTAAATAAACTATGTTACAAAAACGTGATTTTTAATTCAAGGGTTCTTCATATGGATTAATTATAATTCGTGTATCGATTTGAATTGCCCATAACATCAAGATGGAGGTTGGCAGATGAAAAAGACGGCAGTCCTCGGCATAGGAAATATCCTCTTACGAGATGACGGGATAGGTGTACGGGTGGTTCAGGCACTGCAGGAGAAGGGATCCTTACCTCATGTAGATTTAGTCGATGGGGGTACTTCCACCCTGGATATGTTAGAGTTGTTTCTGACCAATGAGCGGGTCATTGTTGTGGACAGTCTGTCTGGTGGGCATCCCCCGGGTACGGTATATCGCCTTAAGCCCGAACAGTTAGGTGCTTATACCAGTTCAGATATCTCCCTGCATGATACACAAATCCTTGATTTGGTCAGACTCGCTGGATTGATGGAGAAAAATCCCGAGGTTATCATCATTGGCATTGAACCAAAGGAGATTAAGGAATCTCTGGGGCTGTCAGTGGAAATGGTAACTATGCTGCCTCAGGTTATAGACTTAATTGAAAAAGAGGCAGTAGCCTGAAGCGCAAGCTTGCTTTCCTGAACACGGTCCCCGGGATAAAAACAGGGCGCTGGATAAACTATATACCAAGAAGCTAAGACCATGAAGGTTGAGAAAACAGGCTGAAGCCTGGTGTTTCCTTCATGGTTTTTTTATTAAGAAATAACATAAGCATTTAAATATCGGGAAAGAGGGATAATATCATGACTGATCGCAAATATGACGGAATAAGCAGAGCCAAGTGGCTCCGCTACGGCAGTGCCGTATTAGGAATACACATACTAGGACTGAGTTTACTGTTCTTCAACGCTGGCAATTATCCGCAATTATTGGGACTTGGCTTCTTAGCTTATACTCTTGGACTCAGGCATGCGTTTGATGCAGACCATATTGCGGCCATAGATAATACAGTACGGAAAATGGTACAGGAAAAATCAGACCCTACAGGAATAGGCTTCTATTTCTCGCTGGGCCATTCGTCAGTTGTCTTGGTTATGACCATAGTTACAGTAGTATCGATGAACTGGGCACAACAAAACATTCCTCAACTGAAAGAAGTAGGTAGTCTGATTGGCACTGCTGTCTCAGGAAGCTTTTTGATTCTCATCGGAATTTTAAACCTGTACATTTGGGCCGATCTTTATCGGCTGTTTAGCCAAATGCGTGAAGGGAAATATAATGATAATAACTTAGACCAACTTCTTTTAAGCAGAGGGCTAATATCCCGTTTCTGTGGACCACTTTACCGCCTTATCACTAAAAGCTGGCATGTGTACCCGCTTGGTTTTCTATTTGGATTGGGCTTTGACACGGCATCAGAGGTGGCCTTGCTTGCAATCTCAGCTAACGCGGCTACTCAATCGATCCCTGTGGGTGCAGTTTTGGCTCTGCCAATTCTGTTTGCGGCGGGAATGAGTTTAATGGACACCGCTGATGGAGTGTTTATGACCACAGCCTATAACTGGGCCTTTTCCACACCTTTGCGCAAAATCTATTACAACCTTACAGTCACCGGACTGTCCGTTGTTGCTGCCTTGTTTATTGGAATTATTGAGTTGGGGCAAATTCTTATCACTAAACTAGGGTTAAACTACGGCCAATGGCAGTGGGTTATGGATTTGAACTTTGGCAATATGGGTTATGTGCTGGTTGTTTTGTTCATCATTAGCTGGGGGATCTCATACTTATTCTGGAAGGTTTTGCATCTAGAAAATGCCTGATTAATTATGATCGGTTGCATTTTCTTATTAAACTTTGTAAAAAATAACAATAACGTGCAAGTCTAATTCATGAGATAATTTTAGGGTTAAATAAAGGAGGAATGCAAACTATGATGAATGGATGGGGTGGCTATGGTACTTACGGTGGAGGTTATTGGTGGATGGGCTTAATCGGTATGGCAATTCAAATGATCTTTTGGATAGGTTTGTTCGTCCTCGGGGTTTATCTATTTCGGCGTATAGGCAAACACGCCCCAAATGAGACGGGTGGCCGGGGGGATGCTCTGGACATTTTACGTGAACGGTATGCTCGCGGTGAACTTGATACAGAAGAATATAACCACCGTCGTGATATACTGCAAAATAAGTAAGTATCCCATGCAAGAAGAGAACAGGCAGCTTTAAATGCTGTCTGTTCTCCTTATCATTTAATAAGCCTAACTTTTTTACTTTGATTGTCGTCTAAAACCACATGGGCTATTCCTTCGTCTATTTAAGAAACATGAACACAATGTGAACATGGCTGGTAGTATTTTATTTTGTTCATTTTCTGTTCATAAATAGATGCTAATATTGATGTAAATGATTAAGGGGCCGATGATGAGCAAGCAAGTTAAAGTTCTAGTCATTGAAGATGATCCTTATATTTGTGAGTTGATCACTTTATATGCAGAAAAAAGCGGGTATATCGTTAACGTTGCAAACGATGGAATGAAAGGACTGGAAATGTTTTATGATAACCCTCCTGATCTTGTCATTCTCGATATTATGATGCCTAAAATGGACGGTTGGGAAGTTTGCAAGGAAATAAGGAGATTTGATAAAACTCCCGTTATTATGTTGACCGGGAAAGGCGAAAACTGCGATAAACTTAAAGGTTTCGACCTAGGAACGGATGACTACTTGGTGAAACCTTTTGATCCGAACGAACTGATGGCGAGGATAAAAGCGGTACTGCGGCGAGCCAATCCGATGTTAGATGCAAATGAGATCATTGAAATTCCCTTGTTGAAGATTGACCTTAAACAATACAAGGTGACCTGTGAGAAACAGGAGATCGTGTTGCCACCCAAGGAAATGGAGTTGCTGTATTTTCTCACCTCGCATCCAAATCAAGTGTTCACACGTCAGCAGCTGTTGGATCAAATATGGGGTTTGGATTTTGAGGGGGATCCGAACAGTCGATGTGCATATCAAACGGATTCGAGAAAAATTGGGGGACTCCAACCCTTATTGGATGGTAAAAACCATAAGAGGAGTTGGATATAAATTTGAGGTGGACAACCAGTGATACGAAGAAAAAGCGTTTTTTGGAAGCTGTTGATCACATATATCCTGATATTATTCGTATCGTTTTTCGTGTTTGCCATCGCTTCCCATTTGCTGTTTCTGAACGATCTAATCAATAAACATCAAAGTGCAGATCGTAACCAATTACATACGGTGGTTCAATATATCAAAAAATCTTATGACAACGGCTGGAGCAGGGAGATTATCATTTCATCTCTTGAGCTCAGTATTGCCAAACAGGATAAGGCTTTTTACTTATACGACGAATCCGGCACATTGTTATACCAAATTGGCGATGATTCTTTTAATGTGGATAGAGAAATCATTCGTGAGGTATTGCGAGAGAAACAACCTACCCACAAGATGTTGGAAGAGTATGACGATCAACATATATTTATAGTGGCTTCTCCGATTGACAGAGATGCATCGATTGAAGAAAAAGCAATTGTCATGGTTTCTTATGGACTGGAAAGAGAGTTTAACCAAATGAAGTACTTGTTTGTATTGGCCTCTATTATTTCTATTGCCATTACAGGCTTTTTTACCTACTACCTTTCTAGAAGAATTACCGCCCCACTTCGGGAAATGAATGGGGTTGCCCTCCATCTCGCTAGGGGACACTTTGATCAAAGAGTTAATATCAAGACGCGTGATGAACTGGGAGAATTGGGGGAGACGATCAATTATATGGCTCAGGAGTTGTCGGGCTTGGATCAGATGAGGAAGGATTTTGTTGCCAATGTTTCCCACGATTTGCGCTCTCCTCTTACATCAATTCATGGGTTTGTCAGGGCGTTTCTGGATGATACGATCCCCCACGAACGAAAACGCCATTATTTTACGATTATGAAAGAACAAACCGAGCGAATGATTAAGCTGGTAAATGATCTTCTCGATATGGCCCGAATAGAAGCAGGGCAGCTCGAAATCCGACCTGTCATCTTTAATTTGTCGGAACTAGTTCGCCAAGTCTTGGCTCGCATGGAACCTGAATTTGTGAAAAACCAAGTCAATGTGGAATTGATATCGGAAGAAGCACAAGACATCCACGTATTTGCTGATCCGAATCGGATTGATCAAGTGATCGTCAATTTGATTCAAAATGCAGTACAATTTTCCTCACAAGATAGTTCTGCCGAAGTGATTTTGAAAAAAGAAGAACAAGCGGTGGTTTCAATTCGGGATTATGGACCGGGAATCAGGCAAGAGGACATTGAATCTATTTGGGGACGATTTTATAAAGCAGATAGAGCCCGAACTAAAAAGGCAGGTACAGGGCTCGGCTTGTCCATTGTTAAGCACATTTTAGATCTTCATCAAACCGAGATTCAAGTGGAAAGTGAAGTAGGAAGAGGTACTACCTTTACTTTTACACTCCCTATAGCTCAGAACAAATCAAAAAAACATGAAGAAGAGTAATCCTCTGTTCATCGTCTGTTCATGAAACATTGCTATACTGATTTTGCACTAAGAGATCATGAAAACAAAGAGGAGGATAACTCAATGAGTAAATTACCAAACTCCAACAGCGACACCGGCGTGAGGCCGACCGAGGATCGACCACCAAGCACACCACGCTGGGTGAAGGTGTCTGGGATCATCGCCATCGTCCTGATCCTGCTGTTTGTCATCCTGAAACTCACCGGCGGCGGTGGTAAACACGGCCCAAGTCGTCACATGCCGTCCTCCAGCGGCATAGAACAAGGAGTGAAACAGCTATGACCATGACACCCGGCCTCCGCAAGTTCGCGCTCACCGCGCATGTCACTTTCTCGGTCGGCTGGCTCGGCGCAGTCGTTGCTTACCTAGCTCTCGTCGTCGCCGCTCTGACCAGCCAGGATGCTCAGACGGTACGTGCCGCCTGGATCGCGATGGAGTTGAGCGGCTGGTTCGCCATCGTCCCGTTAGCCCTCGCCTCGCTGCTAACCGGGCTTGTCATGTCACTGGGCACCGAGTGGGGCTTGTTCCGGTACTATTGGGTCCTTATCAAACTCCTGCTAACCATCCTTGCCACCAAAGTCTTATTGGGGAACATGCAGACAGTGAGCTTCCTAGCAGACGTAGCGGCGGAGACGGGCAGTGCCAATCTCGGCGGGCTGCAGGGCCAACTCCTCCACGCCGGGGGTTGGCTTGCTGGTGTTGCTCGTAACCACGACACTGTCGGTGTACAAGCCGCGGGGCATGACCCGCTATGGGTGGCGTAAGCAGCACGAGCAGCGTACAGGGTTGCAACCGTAGATGCAGCAATTCCTGCTCGGCCTCGACCGAGCGAACCCTGTCCTGCGATGACGGTATAGGAGCGCAATCAATGCGAGGCTGAGGACCGCCCGGCTGTGTTCGCGGGTTTTTCCGCTATCCCAGCCTCGTGAACACGTCCCCAGGATGAAAACAGGGCGCAGGAAAATTATTTACTAAGAAGGCTGAGACCATGAAGGTTGAGAAAACGGGCTGAAGCCTGGCGTTTCCTTCATGGTCTTTTTCTTATGCCTTTCATTCCATTTCAAGGCATGTATAAGGATTTAATCATAACAATCACTCAATTATTACAAAAACGTGAACTTTTATTCAAAGGATATTCAAACTAATAGCCTATTATTGAAATATAGATAGGAGGTGACCCTAACTTTACAGATAGATAAAAAACAAATTAGTTTAATAAATGCTTATAAAATGGAGGTTATAGTATGCAAATTAGTCGACGAGATTTTATGAAGTGGGCTGCCGGATCTGCTATGGCTTTAGGACTCACTTCTTTAGATCTAATCAAAGTTGAGGAGGTTTTGGCTGCAAGTACCAGCCCGCCGGTTATCTGGCTGCAAGGTTCCATGTGTACGGGTTGTTCTATTTCTCTACTTAACGCCACCCAGCCGACCACAATCGACGATGTGCTGTTGAACCAAATCAGCGTTAAGTATCATCCTAATCTTGCCACCGCAGCAGGTGATCTGGCTGTTACTTCAATCATTGACACATCGACTGCTTATAAAGGGGAATTTATTCTCTGTATCGAAGGCGGTATTCCGACAAGCACAAATGGTAATTATTGTGTTATTGCAGACAAAAAAGGAAAAAATTGGACCATGCTCGATGCGGTGAATGAATTAGGACCAAAAGCGAAATATATTCTGGCCATAGGCACCTGTGCTTCTTATGGAGGAGTAGTCAAACCGTCGATTTACACAGGTATTAAGACAGTCAAAGAAGTTTTGAATGGGAGAACACAAAAACCAATCATAAATTTACCAGCTTGTCCGGCTCATCCGGAAACCATGGTTGGAACGATTGTAACTTTGTTAACCAAAGGCATACCCAAACTGGATAGTGATGGTAGGCCAGTCGAATATTATCCCACGACAGTCCACAATAATTGTCCTCGCCGTCATTCAGCAATGGCGGATCAATACGGTGTTTTTGGCTGCTATAGAGGTATTGGTTGTAAAGGACCTGAAACCACTTTCAGTTGTCCTCTCCTTAAATGGAATAACGGTGTGAACTGGTGCATTGATAAGGCTGACATGCAATGCATAAGTTGTGCTTCTCCGAGTTTTCCAGAAGGGCCTTTTTATTACGGAGGCATGGGTTCTGATGGAATGGGATCAGGTGGAATGAGTTCTGGCGGAACGGGCTCTGGCGGAATGGGTACCGGTGATACTAGTTCCAACCAGAGTTCCGGCATTGTGAATTCAATTAGGTCTAAATCAAAGTTGTATAAGTTTAAAACTAGTTAATTAGTAACTTAACTTAAGAAAGGAATCAGAATTATGCCGAAAACTATTACTATAGACCCGGTAACCAGGGTAGAAGGTCATTTAAAAGTGAAGGTAGAGCTGGACAGCAGTAATAAAGTTACTACGGCTTATATGACAGGTAACTTGTTTAGGGATATGGAAAACATTTTGAAGGATCGGCATCCTTGGGATGCGATCCACATTACGCAACGGATTTGCGGGGTTTGCCCTGTCTCGCATGCCATTGCTTCGGTTAAAGCCAATGAACAAGCCATGGGTTTTACACCTAGTTCACAAGCCACTCTGCAACGTTCTATCATTCAGGCAGGCAACTATTTACAAGACCATATCCTGCATTTTTATCATTTGAGTTTAATGGATTATATTATTGGTCCCCAACTGAATCCTTGGTCACCCGGATATGATGTAGACATGCGGATCAATAGTACGGAAACTCAACGCCTAATCAATAATTACCTGGAAGGCCTAAAAGTCCGTCGTCAGGCGCAGGAAATGGTGGCTATCCTGGCTGGTAGGGTGCCTCACGTTATGAGTATAGCTCCCGGCGGCGTAACGATGCCCCTCGAGGCTGGGCTAATAAGTCAAATGAAGAGCTACTTGGTAACCGTCAAAGACTTCATAAACAATAAATATTTGCCGGATGTAGAGACCTTAACCAGCGCGTACAGCGATTACTTCGCTATAGGTCAAGGCCCGGGCAATTTCCTTAGTTATGGTGTTTTTGATCAGGCAGACGGTAAGGTGCTGTTTAAGAGTGGACGACTCATTAAAGGTGTAAGTGAAAGTGTGGATCCCCATAAAATTAGTGAGTATGTACAGTATTCGTACTATTCCAGCCCCAGTGGATTAAACCCGGCAAAGGGCCAGACAACTCCTGCTTACGGTAAAAGCGGAGCTTATACCTGGCTAAAGGCACCCCGTTATGAAGACCAGGTGTATGAACTTGGTCCCTTAGCCCGGATGAATATAAACGGTTATTACAATGGCAAGGTGTCTGTTATGGACCGGATTAAAGCTCGGGCTCTGGAAACCCAAAAGATTGCGGAAGCCCTTACGGGATGGATGAATCAGCTTGTTCCTGGACCTAGTGCTTATCAAAAGATAACTACCCCTCCTGATTCAGGTACTGGCATTGGGTTAACGGATGCTCCCCGGGGGGGACTCGGCCATTGGCTAAGCATTAGTGACCAAAAAATAAGCTCCTATCAGGTAATTACCCCTACTTGCTGGAATGCATCCCCCAGGGATGATAAGGGAGTCCCAGGTGTCTTAGAACAGGCTTTGATCGGTACCCAAGTAGCGGATCCGGAGCGACCGATCGAACTGTTACGGATTATCCACTCCTTTGATCCGTGCACTGGTTGTGCCGTACATGTGATCAGTCCGGAGAAAGGAATTGATAAAGAGTTTATTGCCACCCATCCCGGTGTAGCGGGATTCGGTAAGTGAAAATAAGGAGGTATAGATTATGCCCAGTCTAGGTTTTCCAGAATTAGTGATTATCTTGGTGATGGCTCTGATCATTTTTGGACCAGGTAAGTTGCCTGACGTGGGTCGTTCGGTGGGGAAAGCTCTGCGGGAATTCAAAACGGCTAAGGATAGTGTAGTCAGTGATATAAAAGAAGATAACAAAGAAAATGTCAATATCACTGGGTAAACTCGAACCAAAGTATTTGCTTCAAGCCGTAACACCTTGGTTTTGAAGAAATAGGTGTTGCAAATGCCACCTGAAAAATCCCAGTCGTAAGATTGAATTGCATTAACATTAGTTGCCTTCCCGATTTAGAGCGCCCAGTTATCATTAACTGAGCGCTCTATGATTTCCCATGGGGGAAGCCTTTTTTGATATATCAGACCCCCATGCCGCATAGCGGCACCACTGATGAATGAAAATTTTGTTCTAATGTTAAACTAGAGGGAATCTGGGTAGAACAAATAGGAGGCGTTCATGATGAAAAAATGGTTAATTCCAGTAGGTATAATTATCCTTTTGGTAGTGATGCTGATCTCTGGTTACAATAACCTAGTAAAGATCTCAGAAAATGTTAATGGGAGCTGGAGTCAGGTTCAAAACCAGTTGCAGCGCAGAGCAGATTTGATTCCCAATTTGGTGGAGACCGTGAAGGGATATGCTTCACAGGAAAAAGAAGTTTTTACTGCGGTCGCTGAAGCAAGAGCAAAATTAGCGGGTGCTGCAACTGTGGGAGATGCAGCTCAGGCTGATCAGGCATTAACCGGTGCTCTAGGAAGATTATTAGCCATATCCGAAAGCTATCCGCAGCTCAAATCGGATGCAAACTTTCGTGCCTTACAAGATGAACTGGCTGGTACAGAAAACCGCATCGCTACCGCTCGAATGGACTACAACAATTCTGTTCAGAGCTACAATACCAAAATCAAGACGTTACCCACATCACTTTATGCCGGAATCTTTGGCTTTGGGCAAAGAGAATACTTCAAACCGAATGTCAATGTAAACAATGTCCCAGCGGTTAAATTTTAAAAGTAAAGAAGGTTTTACGAAGGGAATGAAGCCCCATGAAGAGGATACCCCTTCTTGCGCTGTTAGTTTTATTAATACTTACCATAGCATCCCCTTTAAGGGCAGCAAACCTTTCTATCCCTCAACCGAGTAGCGAATTTTTCGTTTTAGATCAGGCCGATGTTCTGGATCAAACTACGGAACAAATGATTGTTCGAACCTCTGCCGCGCTGGAGCAAAAAACGAAAGCTCAGATCGTGGTCGTCACGGTAAGCAGCCTCAACGGAACATCACCTGAGGAATATGCCTTAGCTATCCTGCGGGGATGGGGGATCGGTGATGAGAAATTGAACAATGGTCTGCTCATTCTTGTGTCTCCAACGGATCGAGTCTCTCGGATTGAGGTCGGTTACGGACTGGAAGGAGCCTTGCCGGATGCTAAGACTGGCCAGATTCAGGATAAGTATATGATCCCGTATTTTCAAAAGAATGATTATAACGAGGGAATCCTGAATGGATACAGTGCCTTAACTCAGGAGGTGGCTAAAGAGTATCAAGTAACCTTAGAAATCAATTCGCCAAAAGTGTTACCCGATCCATCTTCATCCGCAGCGAATAAGCCCCTGCCAACCTGGGCTAAAGTTATTTTCTTTATCCTGATCATCCTGTTGTTTTATGTCGACCAGCGCTTGTTTAAGGGTTTCTTCTTCGGTTTAATTTTGGGAATGTTATTCCGGGGCAGAGGAGGAGGCGGCGGAGGCGGTGGATTCGGTGGTGGCGGTGGTTCAGGTGGAGGAGGAGGCAGCTCCAGACGTTGGTAATTCCGAAATTATAGAAACCCATGGAGGCACATCAGTGTCTGGAGTAAACCAGTTGAAGGAACGTTATTTACGATTATCTTGCAAACGGAAAAGAAAATGCATGGAGGAAGTCAGCATGAACCATCTACGAATCCTAGTTGCCGATGATGAGGAGAAAATCCGCCAAGCAATTGGTATATATCTAAGAAAAGAAGGTTTTACAGTCGGTGAAGCTGTAGATGGCGAAGAAGCACTGAAAAAGTTCCGCTCTGAACCTTGGGATATCATTATCCTCGATGTAATGATGCCAATAATGGACGGTGTTAAAGTTTGTGAGGAGATTAGGAAGTCTTCTACAGTTCCTATCATCATGTTAACGGCAAAGAATGAAGAAGTTGACAGAATCCTCGGCTTAGAAACAGGGGCTGATGATTATATGGGAAAACCCTTCAGCCCCAGGGAACTGGTAGCTAGGATTAAAGCCGCCTCGCGTAGAGTCTCAACCGGATCTGTACCGGATCAGCATATTTTAAATTTCATTGGAATGAGAATGGATTTACTTAACCGGGATGTCTTTGTTTTGGACGAACAAATTTTTTTAACACCCAAGGAGTTTGATCTTTTATCTATTTTGGCTAGGTCTCCGAGGCGAGTATTTAGCAGAGAGCAATTGTTAAGTGTATGGGGATTTGATTATTATGGTGATGTGAGAATAGTAGATACTAACATTAATCGCTTAAGGGATAAATTGCGAGTTCCCGGTGCACCTTCATTTGTTAGCACAGTGTGGGGCAGGGGATATAAGTTTGAAGTAATTGAGACTGAATAGGGACTTATGAAGAAAATAAAGTACATATGTTTGTACGGATGAACATTTATCAAGGCTCAGAACATTTAATAGTTCTGAGCCTTGATAATTTCGTTCTGGAGTTTTGTATACTGCATCCGGGGCCTTAACGCATCATTTGATGTTCTCCAGAGCCATCTGAACTGCCTGAGTTATTTTGCATAGGTATTGGCATAGATTCTGACGAACCACCGCTCTTATGTTGGCTGCCAGGCATTGTGTATCCTGAAGATGTTGACTCTTCAGCTTTGTTGGGAAAGCTTTGACTTGATCCTGACTCAGAGGAATTCTTTGTTGGGGTACTTTCACCAGTCATCGGATTATTCATCGAGTTGGACATTTCTTCGTGCATTCCGCTTTGGGGAGATACCGACATGCTTTCTTTCGGGAAAAGTGAAACTAAGGTGGTATTTGCCTCGGTCAACATATGAAGGGCATCCTTCGAATTAGAACCATCAGCAGTGACAATTAATCCTTTTTCCAGAATACGCTTGTAAATCTGATAATGATTCACACTCATACCAAGGCTTTGAGCTGTTTTTTGGGTATTTTCATCTGTTTTACTAACCATCATGTTAGCAGAGATGTTTTTCTCAAGCATATGGCGTTCGATAGAGTCTCGGAGTTTCGATTGATCGATAACATCTACCGGTTGGTTATCCATGGGTATAATGCTCGTCAGGATCAGGTTGTTACCTTGATTAAATACTCCTTGATTATTCGCTTTATCGATAATCAGGTCTACAGCAGCATAGATGTCCATCCCTTGAAGCTGAAGGTTCGAAGGTGTATTTCCGGACCCTTGAGTTGCATCGATTACATCAAGAACTTTAGCATCACGGTCAATTAAAAGTTCCAAACTTGTGTCCATATCCATCACAACAGCAGCCACAGCAGTATTAGGCACTGAGACTATATTGTAGACACTTAGAGTTAAGGCGAGTAGCAGGATTGCCGCGATAGAACCAAATCTGAGGAGTCTATGACTTAAAGGTTTATGCACAGGTAGCTCGATTTCAATAACCTGTCCGAGGGCAGGAGTGGTCTTCGGCGTTTTGATTTCCAAATAGTCACCGCTTTCAGTGTAAAGGATGGTGGCTTTTTTTGATGTCTTCATGACAATGCCTCTCGTCTTCTTCATTAAGCTAACCCCTCTCTTTAAGTTATTGGTCTATCTGAGTGAAACTTTTCAAAGATACGAATTCTGGATCCGATAGAATTAGAACTGTTGCGATCAAATATTTTCTACCTCTTTCTAGAACCTTTCGCTTCACGCCTGTAAGGAGTTCTAACTCTTTGAGCGGTAAAAGCTTAGTTTTAGTTAGGTGTTTTAATAAATTAGGGTGTTCACAAAGCTCTTGGGCAACTCTCCAAAGAGTTGACTTACTGTCTCTATGCTTCGGGGAAACTTCGACTAAGTCTTCCAATGTTATTCCGTACTCGGCTAGTACAATGGTATAGTTTTTTGTTGTCTCAGCAAAATCATTTTTTTGTTCTTCTTCTTTATATAGTTCAAAAGATGATGCTGAATCATAATCATATAGATCATTTTTGTCAGCCTCCAACGGGGTAAGAGAGAGTACTTGATGTTTAGACTCTTTGCGAAAGTAGTCTATCAACCGTCGAGTAATAACTGTTTTGGCAAAACCGTAGAAAGACGCTCCGTCGTTAGGTTTAAAACTGTCTATAGCTTCATTAAAAGCGACTAGAGCGATGCTTAGCTCGTCATCATGTCCCCAGGTGAGATAGCGTTTACAGATGTTGAAGCAGATTTTCATGATAAATGGCTTGTGATTTTGTATAAACTCTTCTCTAATAAGTTCGTTTCCTTCTTTGGCTAGTAGTAAAGTTTGCTGAATCGTTAATTCTGGCACTTCTACCCCTCCACTTATGGATATTTTCGTATATGTATCAGAAATTTAAGGGGGTACCCAGTGAAAAAAGTTTGTCAAGAAAATTTCTCAACCTACCCCTCGATAATTAAACAGGTGTACGAATACTTTAGCGACTACAGGAGGTGACAGCTAGACTGAAGATCACAAATTGCTTCAAGTATTGGAGTTACAGAGCAAACACTAAGTAACGAATTACGAAAGGATTTGAATGAATTATGAAGAAGAGAGTTTTAATGGTTTCACTATCAATAGTTATGGTACTTGGATTGGCAGGGATCGTGAACGCTACTACAATCGGCAAAAATACCACGGACATGCAGCCAAAAGCTTCGAACGCACAGGCTTATATGGACAACAATGATATTACAAGCACGGAAGTTGAGCAGGTAGAAACCACTCAGCCGGATCAAACAGTTCCATCTAAGACAGATGTCTACGATCAAATGAGGAGTTCGAACGTGTCCATGAATGATCAAATGCAAAACATGCCTATGAACACTCAAATGAATGACCAGATGATTAATTCCCAACACACGCAAGGAATGGCTGGAACGAACAAACCGAACAATTCAAACGCTTCTCAACAGCCAGCCCAAAAATCAAGTGGCAACAATATGATGGGATCCATGGGAAGTATGGGAAGATAAGTTGAGATCAGGCAGCTTACATGGCTGCTTGATTTTTTCAATGAAAGATAATCATTGTCAGGAAGGTGAATATATGTGCCGTAGGTGTACGGACGAATGCCGTAAGATCTGGAAAGGCTCAGACCGATTATTCAGGGTCTGAGCCTTTCCGAATATTTCCGAGTTTTAGAAATCCAGTCAAGTTTGCTTGGACGATTAGAATATTTATAGAGTCAACATGAGCGACAATCTCGTAGCAATAGAAAAGAAGACTAAGTCTTCCTGCTGGAGTAATTGAAGCCACGTGATTTCCAATCTTGCATTGTCATGGGGAGCCCTAGACTCAAGATACCAGATTTTTATGAACTTACTATGAAAAACTTATGAATTTCTTGTGAACAGAAGCCATAATATTGTTTGGTTCTATTAGAGAAATTATGGTAGCTAGTCCTAGCTTCCACTGGCAGCACGGAAGATTA
Organism: Desulfosporosinus sp. BICA1-9; assembly: GCF_000802135.1. Classification (NCBI taxonomy): domain Bacteria; kingdom Bacillati; phylum Bacillota; class Clostridia; order Eubacteriales; family Desulfitobacteriaceae; genus Desulfosporosinus; species Desulfosporosinus sp. BICA1-9. The sequence goes on along the minus strand of NZ_JUEE01000170.1, from coordinate 839 downwards.
TCAGGTGTTTATGGAATTAAAAAAAGCCCAGGGGCTTGGGCAAAGAAGGTTGTTATACTTGATTTTTTTGCAATTGTCATAAAATTGAGCCATTAACGTCAGAAGAGAACGGTTCGGATTAGGATTTTCGAGGGGATGGCGCACGTTATCGACTCAATTGGACTTCAGCACTGTGGAGTTCGAATCAGTTTATTGCTTAGAGGGATTCTGAATCAATCAGAGTCCCTTATTTAATGGGAAATTCACAGTTTTGTTATGAGTTTTATCGAATTCGAGAGAAAATTCATAAGAAATTCATAACTCATTCACAGCATAATCGAATTGATTAAATATACTTAAGACATAAAGACAGGGTTGCTGTGAAAACATTCTTGGTTGAAATTAAAGGAGGAAAAAGAAATGAACAAGACAAAATGGATTGTAGGACTCTCAATTGCAAGCGTGATAGCGCTTTCGGGTACGGCTTTCGCCCTAACCTCTGGTTCAGGTGCCGTGAAATCGTTGGGACAAACTCTTGGATTCACACAGACAGTTGAAACAACGACACAGAGTAGTCAGCTTGGGACACCTCAACCTATAACTTTAGCACTGTCTTCCCCAAATGATAACTCTGATGTGCTTACCACTCCAGGACCCAACGGATATGGTGGAGGCTATGGAATGATGGGAGGCTTCGGTACTAATGGGAATGGTGGAGGCTATGGGATGATGGGAGGTTTCGGTGCTAATGGATATGGTGGTGGTTATGGCATGATGGGAGGTTTCGGTGCTAATGGATACAGTGGCGGTTACGGTATGATGGGCGGTAGCGGTTACGGTATGATGGGCGGTAGCGGTTA
>NZ_JUEE01000169.1:0-19998 GCF_000802135.1 Desulfosporosinus sp. BICA1-9 | reverse complement strand
ATTCGTTTTTGTTTTAATTCATGGGTTCGGATAAACCGACTGCTGTCACCCCGGCTGAGGTCTGCTGCCATGCCAACGGAATTAATCCTCCGTTCAATACAATACCGGCACTTACCCGACTCATCATTCAGACAAATCTTATTTTGATATAGTTCATAAAGTTTCCTCACGGAGGAGGGCGTTAAAAGCGGCATCACAACGTTAGCCCCTGCTTGGAGGGCAAGCTCCCGACCTTGCGGGTGCAGGGTGCCCATGGCTGTCGCAGCGGGCAATAGAGACTCCGGAAGCAACAAACGGGTTAAAGCAACCATTACCAGGGTATCTTCAACTGTGCCTCCCTTTTCCCCCTTCAAGGGGGTTTCAGAGTGGGGAATGAAAGGTCCAATTCCCACCATATCCGGTTCCAGCTCTTGGAGATAACATAAATCTTCGGCAAGATCGATATGACTTTGTCCCGGTAACCCGACCATAAACCCGGCTCCCACCTGATACCCTATTTCCTTTAGGGCCTGTAGGCAGGCCAAACGGTTCTCCAACTTCATAGTAGGGTGTAGTTTAGCATACAACCGTTCGGAAGCGGTTTCATGCCGCATCAAAAAACGGTCCGCTCCTGCTCGAAAGTACGCTTCATATTCGTCTCTTTTTCTCTCCCCAATGGACAAGGTAATAGCTACGCCCGGAAACTTATCTTTAATACGTCTGATGATCTTGACAATAATGTCTTTGGTGTACCATAGATCTTCGCCGCTTTGCAGGACAAACGTCCGGTATCCCAAATTATAACCTTCCTGACAGCAGACCTGGATCTCCTCTGGGGTTAAGCGGTAACGCGAAAGCATAGGGTTAGATGCCCGAATCCCACAATAGAGACAGTCCTGTCGGCAGTGATTAGAGAACTCAATCAGTCCCCGCAGGTACACCTCGTCACCGTAATGCTTTTTTTTAGTCTCTAATGCATAGCCAAAAAGAGTTTGCCGATCCTCATCTTTAAGGTTTTGCAAAAGATAAATAATCTCTTCTTTTGTTAATTTATTGGTATTAAAAGCCTTTGCGATCAGTTCTAACATCCCTACCACCATCTTTTTGGAAGAATTTTTTCTTTGTAATCATAGATAAATGTCCCGTTCCCCCAGTTCCAACCTTTTGAGAGCCTCTTCTGTGTAATTCCGGATCTTCTCACTCTTTATTTCCTGTAAATGTTTCAGGATTGTCTCTTCGCCCACTTTCTGAGTCTCCGGTGAAGCATAATCCAACAGATATTCCTTAAAGGTGAGAATAGCGTTAGGCTGACAGACATTTTGGATCTCGCCGGATTTGGCCAGTGCCATAAACCTGTCCCCAGTTCGTCCCTGACGGTAACAAGCCGTACAATAACTTGGTAACCAACCCGAGTTACAGACACTATACAATACTTCATCCGGACTCCGATGGTCTTCGACTTCAAATTGGGGAGATTTCTCCTGGTTGGTAACGGCAGGATGGTCAGTTGTTGTCTTGTCCTGTTTTTCCGCTTCTTTAATGTATCCGCCGACACCGGTACACGAACCAGCGGAAATTTGGGAAATGCCAATACTCAGCAATCTGTCCCGCAGTTCCGGTCTCTCCCGTGTGGAAGCAATCATACCGGTATAGGGCACTGCTAAACGGATGATGGCCACCAACCTCATGAATTCCTCATCACTGACAAGGTAAGGGAAAGTTTCATAATCTACCCCCCGGGCTGGGCGCAAGCGCGGTACAGAGATTGTGTGCGGCCCCACGCCAAAGCGTTGTTCCAGATGTAAAGCATGCATCATCAAGCCTAAGACTTCGAATTTATAGTCATAGAGCCCAAATAAGACCCCAAAACCTACATCATCAATCCCGGCGGTCATCGCCCGGTCATGAGCTGTCGTATGCCAATCATAATCTGCTTTGGGGCCAGCGGGATGCATCTTCTGGTAGGTTTCCCAGTGGTAGGTTTCCTGAAACAAAATATAGGTGCCAATACCAGCATCTTTCAACAATCTGTATTCTTCAACAGTAGTGGCGGCAATATTGACATTACAACGCCGGATACTGCCGTTGGCGAATTTGATGTCGTAAATGGTCTTTAAGCAGTCCACTACGTATTCAATAGGACATTCCTCCGGGTGTTCACCGGCTTCCAAAGCAAGCCGTTTGTGACCCATGCCCTCTAAAACCTTTACCTCTCCTTTTATTTGTTCCATAGTAAGCTTTTGCCTGATGAACTTGTTATCCCGTTTATAGCCGCAATATACACAGCTATTGATACAATGATCGCTTAGATAGAGAGGTGCAAACAGAACAATCCGTTTTCCGTAGATTCTTTGCTTGATTTCCGCAGCTACTTCGTACATCAGGCCTGTTAGTTCTGCATCTTCGTTTTCCAGTAAGACAGCAACTTCGAGTGGAGTCAAACCTTTCGCTGCGCGAGCTTTGGCAATTATCATTCGAACTTGAGCAGTCGTCGCCTGTTTCCCTTGTTGCAGTAAATCCTTAATCTCCTGATCATAGATGAAGTCAGCTGCTTGCCATTCCCGATTAAATGCTTCTCTTCTTGATAAAGTCATCCTTTTCACCTTCCTTAGCTGGCAGTCTGCATTCTTACAGACAAATTCCACCGCGTTATCCCAGACAATCCCTTTTTGTGGGCAAATGTTCGTTATATATACCTCTATCCGTGTAGTGAGTATGCAATAACTCATGTGATTTGTGTCCCAAGGGGTGTCCAAGAAATTCTGCATATAAAGACTGAATCAAAGGATTCTCATGAGATTTTCGGAGCTGTTTACCCTCGTCTTCCTGATAAATTGCCGCTAAACGTTTCCTGCGAATTTCGGCTGTGGTCGGTCTCGGTTGACCTCCGCCACTAATACAGCCGCCGGGACAACCCATAACTTCAATAAAGTGATAAGGCGACTCTCCTTGAGCGATCTGCTCCATTAAGATTTTAGCACCCTTAAGCCCGCTGGTTACAGCAACCTTAACCGTCACACCGCCCAGGAACTTATACTCAGGCAACGGATTTTCAATTACCAGATCAGCTGTCTTAATTCTCTCCAAACCGACGATCGGATGGACATGAAGCCCGTCAAACGGAAGTTCCCGTCCGGTTATAATTTCATAAACTGAGCGTAGGGCGGCTTCCATAACTCCGCCAGTAACACCGAAAATATCTGCTGCACCGGTCGATAGACCCAGCGGATTGTCGAAGTCGGATTCCGCCAAGGCCCGAAAATCAATCCCGGCCTCTTTAATCATCCTTGCCAATTCCCGAGTCGTTAGAACAGCATCGACATTGGCCTGGCCACCATTGGTCAGTTCCGGCCGGGTTACCTCAAACTTTTTAGCGGTACAGGGCATGATCGAGACGACAAAAATATCTTCCGGACGTATCCCGACCTTCTCAGCATAATAGCTCTTTGCCAATGCTCCGAGCATCATATGCGGCGACTTACAAGTAGAAAGGTGGTCAAGTTCAGCCGGGAATGCGTGCTCGACAAACTTCACCCATCCTGGACTACAACTGGTAATCATCGGTAAGACGGCACTGCTGCCGTTAAATACTTGCTGGATACGCTGCAAAAATTCGTTGCCTTCCTCCAAGATCGTCAAATCCGCCGCAAAATTGGTATCAAATACATCATCAAAACCCATCTCTCGCAAGGCGGTAACCATTTTTCCCGTTACCAGAGTCCCCGGTTCATAACTGAATTCTTCCCCCAGAGCAGCCCGAATCGCCGGAGCTGTCTGGACAATAACCCGTTTCTTGGTGTCATGCAGGGCGTTCCAGACCTTGGTAATCGCGTCCTTCTCCTGCAAAGCGCCTACAGGACAAACAACCGTACACTGACCACAAAAGGCACAGTTTACTGAATTCAGTTGCAGAGCCGCTGCTGGTCCGATCATTGTTTTAAAGCCCCGCTGCTGAGCATTTAGCACACCAACACCCTGAATTTCATTACAAACGGTTATGCATCGGCGGCATAAAATGCATTTCGAGGTATCCCGCATGATGGAAGGAGATAAATCATCGAGGACACCTTTGGACTGTTGCCCGTTAAACCGCACTTCTTTAACTTGAATTAATTCCCCTAGTTTTTGCAGTTCACATGACTGGTTCCGCTCACAGTTCAAACAATCTTTCGGATGGTCAGAAAGCATTAACTCATAAAGGAGCTTCCGGGCTTTTTGTACCCGCTCCGTTTTAGTGTGAACAACCATGTCCTCTCTAACTGCGGTTATGCAGGAAGCTTGTAAATTTCTAGCACCTTCCACTTCCACCGCACATATCCGGCAGGAACCATATTTATGAACCCCTTCCAGATAGCACAAGCTAGGAATTAAGATATTATTCAGCTTGGCTGCTTCCAGAATTGTAGTTCCTTCCTTAACAGTTATCCTTTTATTATTTATAGTTAGATTTATCATTGTTTGCCCTCCTGTCATAAATCGAGCACTTAATTCAAGTATTGACTTTTTGTAAATTCCAGCATCTCGTTCGGGTCTTCACCCGGAATACCCATCATATTTCCGAACCGGGTTCCAAGCGTTACAGCAACGGCTAGACGCTTAGGCCGGAGAACTTTTCGGGACGAGTTTTTTTTGCGCATTTCGACATGCTTGGCAACTCTTATCCTGAATGTGTTCCTCATACTCATGGCGGAAATACTTAATCGTACTCAGAACAGGGTTGGGTGCTGTTTGTCCTAAACCGCAGATGGCTGTCTCCCTGATGTTTTCTCCTAATTCCTCTAACAGTTCGATGTCTCCTTCGCGGCCTTCACCTCGCATGATCCGTTCAAGTATTTCCAGCATACGCTTAGTACCAGTCCGGCAGGGAACACACTTACCGCAAGACTCATCTTGCACAAATTCCATAAAGAAACGGGCCACGTCCACCATACAGGCATCTTCATCCATAACGATAAGTCCGCCTGAGCCCATAATGGCTCCGAGTTTGATTAACGAATCGTAATCAACAGGAGTGTCAAGATATTCCTTAGTTATACAGCCGCCAGAAGGACCTCCTGTTTGGGCAGCTTTAAACTCTTTCTTTTTAGGAATACCGCCGCCGATTTTGAAGAGAATGTCACCTAAGCTCATTCCCATGGGAACTTCAACCAATCCGGTATTGACTACATTACCGGCAAGGGCAAATACCTTAGTCCCCTTGCTACTGGCAGTCCCATACTGTGTAAACCACTCACAACCGTTTAAGACAATGGGAGCTATATTGGCATATGTTTCGACATTATTAATAATTGTTGGCTTGGCAAATAACCCGCTTTGGCAGGGGTACGGTGGTTTTTGCCTTGGTTCGCCGCGTTTTCCTTCTATCGAATGCATTAACGCCGTTTCTTCCCCGCAGACAAAAGCACCGGCACCAATGCGAATTTCTATATCAAATGAGAATGCGCTTCCCAAGATATTCTCCCCTAACAATCCGGCTACCCGGGCTTGGTCAATCGCGTGTTCCAAACGTTCCACGGCCAGTGGGTATTCAGCTCGGACATAAACATAGCCTTTGTGGGCACCAATGGCATATCCGCCAATCATCATTCCCTCTATGATGCTGTGGGGATCTCCTTCCAGAATGCTGCGATCCATAAAAGCACCAGGATCACCTTCATCAGCATTGCAGACGATGTATTTAACACTACCAGCGGCTTTTAATCCAGCTTCCCACTTCACTCCTGTGGGAAAACCTCCGCCACCACGTCCGCGCAGGCCTGATTTTTTGATTTCGTCAATCAGACTTTCCGGAGTCATCTCGACAACCGCTTTTGCAAAAGCCAGATAGCCGTCTCTTGATATATAGGCCGGAAGAGAAGAGTGATCAATTGCTCCGCAGTTTCGCAGGGCTATTTTTACCTGGGCTTTAAAAAAGTCAATATCCTTCAGACAGGGTACCCGTTTCATAAGTTGACGGTCGAAAAAGACTTTATTCTCTACTATTTTGCCGTCGATAAGATGAGACTGGACGATCCCCGGAATATCAGCAGGCTTTAGCCTGGTATAAAAGGTTTCGCCCGGCGAAACTACCATCACCGGCCCAATATCGCATGAACCGATACATCCCGTTTCAAATACGACGACATCCTGTTCTAAACCGTGCGCCTTGAGGGAATTGAGCAAAGCATCCTTAACTGCATGACAGTTAGTAGAGATACAACCTGCGCCGGAACAAACCAAAACAGTATAGTTGTATTTGCTGATAGCTTCATTGTAACTTGACCGAACTTTCACAAGATCTTCTTTAGTATTGATATAGGAAAATGCGACTTGCACGACAATTCACCCCTTACTTATTCGTGTATTCACCAAGAATGGTATCCAACTCTTCAGGATTCACCCTCTGATAAACTGTGTCATTAACCGTCATTACTGGAGCAAGACCACAAGCACCAATACAACGCGCTACTTCCAGGGTAAAGAGACCTTCTTCCGTTGTCTCTCCCACTTTAATGTCTAACTTTTTCTTTAACTCATCGACGATCTTTTTAGCACCACGTACATAACAGGCAGTTCCCATACAGACCCTGATCGTGTACTTTCCTCGAGGACGTAAAGCAAAGTAGGAATAAAACGTGACTACCCCATAAACCTCAGACAACGGCAACTCCATTTTTTCAGCTATGAATTGTTGCAGCTCAAGTGGCAGATACCCGAAAATTCCCTGGGCTATGTGCAGAATCTGGATTAGACTACCTTCATGAGCTTTGTACTCTTCGATGATTTCCGCGATCCGTTGGTACTTCTCCTGGTCGTCTTCCAGACAACACGTGCATGTAGAATTAGACATTACCGAAACACCTCCCGAAAAATTACTTGATCCAATACCTAACCAAACTGCTTGATGATATGGGGCTAGGCCCTTGAATCGATACTTGAATTATAAATAATTAATTTGAAGAACTCTTGAATTAAAAATAACGCTTTTGTAATATTCTCTTCAAAACGGACTTTGAAAGCCCGTTTCCTGAAACTTCATTCCTTGCTGCTTTGCCATAATTATTAGTTGCTTTTTTCTATATTTCCTTGGATCTAGGTACAAAAACAAATGACCTAATATCCTTGTTTTCAGGATATTAGGTCATTGTATGCCCAGTTTATTCTTGTTTACAATTTTCCCCATCTGCTACATCTTGATGTTTATGATTATGAGACATGAATTTCATCATTACTAAATGTCCCAATGGACAAGCCAATATTAATAACACCCATAATCCATTTTTTACACCTGAACTTTGCAAGTTTAACGATGACAGTACTGCTAGCAGAACAATCGGTACCAAACAGCATAGTAACATTAAGATGCCATGTGATAAATGTCCACCTTTATTTTTCATTTTGCGCCCTCCCATTATGCTCATCACTTCCTGTGAATTATTTTGTCTCATGCATAGTTAACATTTTCTTTCTTCATCTTGTTTTTTTCCATAAAATAAATAACCCAGATGCTCGATTCGTAGAGAAGAAGTACTGGGGCAGAGATGGCCACTAGAGTTAAAACGTCTGGGGTAGGTACGATCAGACCTATGAGGAGAAGGACTCCAATGTAGCCATATAGTCGCGTATTTCTAAGCTTTCTTGATTTTACTAAGCCCAGCCGGCTGAGGGCTATCATTACGATGGGAATTTCAAAAAAAACACCCATACCAAATGTTAATAATAATAGGAAAGAAAAATATTTACCACCCAGAAGCATAGGGTTAAGGTAACCCTCTCCAACCCCCATAAAAAATCGTAGTACTAAAGGGAAAATCACTTGATTACCAAAACCTGCTCCCAAAGCAAAAAGGATCAATGCCGGTGGAATGGCAGAGAAAATCGTCTTCCGTTCTTGTCGAGTACAGCCTGGCATAATAAACGCAATGGCTTGGTAAATAAGCACCGGCAGGCTAACCATAATCCCCCCTACGACTGCTATTTGAATCGTTGTAAAAAACCCATCAGCAGGACCGATAAAGTACAGTTGCTTTCCACTTAAAGGAGCCGTAAGCCACATGATAACTTTATCCATATTTAGATAAATCACGGTGGCGCCGGCGAGCAGCGCCACAGATGAAATAATGAGACGGTATCTGAGCTCCCCCAAATGATCTGTCACTGTCATCTGCTTATCCATATGCCCCTCCTTTTCGAGGAAAATTTATAATGTATTTACCGAATCTCCTGTGGTTCTATGCCGAGGATGGTAACCTTAGGATTTTCTCGATACTTGAATTATAAATGACCAATTTGAAGAACCCTTGAATTAAATTTAACGTTTTTGTAACATTCTCCTTGACGCTTTTTAAGTCCGTTTCCTTTTCTACATTACTTGGATTAGGTTCAAAGACAAATAACCTTATATCCTTGCTTTGTCGGATATAAGGTTATTACGTAAACATGATTCAAGCTTGTTTCTAACAGATACGCGGCAGTTGATCAGCTACAAGGACATCAACAATCCTCTTACCACCAATGCCTGTCTTAAGGTACACTTTACCGACAGGGCCATTGACCACTTCACCGATTACCGCAGCATCCTGTCCCAGCGGGTGTTTTCGAAGGACATTCATAGCTGCCTCAACCTGCGGTTGCGGCACCACGGCCAGAAACTTACCTTCGTTTGCCAGATATAGAGGGTCTAATCCTAAGATATCACAGGCTGACTTCACATTTCCCTGAACGGGCAGGGAATCCTCATCTAAACCAATACCCACACCGCTCTGCACGGCAATTTCATTGAGAGTCGTCGCTACTCCACCCCGTGTAGGGTCCCTAAGCACCCTAATACCTGGTACCTCCAACAATAACTCTTGGATTAACCCGTTGAGCGGAGCACAGTCACTGCGGAGATTATCAAAATTAAGTTCCGACCGCCTGGCCATAATGGTCATGCCATGGTCGCCTATCGTCCCATTAATGATGATCTTATCCCCTGGCCTGGCGTTACTTCCTGACACATCAGCCCCAGGAAGTATGACCCCAATACCTGCCGTATTGATAAAAAGCTGATCAGCACAACCTTTAGGTACGACTTTCGTGTCGCCGGTAACAATTAGCACACCGGCTGCTTTAGCCGTGTCTGCCATAGACTGGACAATCTGCCTAAGGCTGGCCATCGAAAACCCTTCTTCTATAATAAATCCTGCACTTAAATACAAGGGTCGGGCACCGCTCACAGCTAAATCATTGACTGTTCCGCAAACAGCCAGTTTCCCGATGTCTCCGCCAGGGAAAGTCAGGGGAGAGATTACATAACTATCTGTGGTAAACGCAAGTCTCTCCCCGGGTGTCAAAAACCGAGCTGCATCGTTCATCTCATCGAGTAAGTCATTACTAAAATAGTGATGGAAAAGCTCTTTCACGAGTCTTTGGGTGTATTTGCCACCGTTGCCATGACCGAGCAATACTTTTTCTTCTTGCATACGTTCCTCCTTCAAAAACTATTACTAGAACAAGAACACTCATCTGTGTCCACTTAATTATGGTACTTATAATACGCACCACAGGTACCCTCTGAGGAAACCATGCACGGCCCTACAGGTTTTTCCGGATTGCAAACGGTTTTAAACAAAGAGCAATCGGGAGGTATTTTCTTCCCTTTGAGAATCTCGCCGCATAGGCAACCTGCCGGACCGGCGTTTTGGCTTTCCTCCAGGCCAAAAACTAAGCGCGCGTCAAAGTTTGAGTATTCCGGCTTGAGTACTAGGCCGGACCCTGGTATCGTTCCTATACCCCGCCAGGTGACGTCTGCTAAAGTAAATACCTTTTCGACCAAAGCCTGGGCCCGGATGTTTCCTTCTTCAGTCACCAATCCCCCGTACACATTAACTAACAAAGGTTGTTTATTTGCCGCCAAGGTACTAAGTTTTATTAAAGCCGCTAACATCTCGACGGGTTCGAAACCTGCCACGACAGCCGGAATATGGTATTCCTCTCGAAGGAAGCTAAATAGGCCAAATCCTGTAACAGTAGAAACATGACCTGGTAAAAGAAACCCATCCAAGGATATTTCCGGATCATTCAACAGGGCTCTTAAGGCATTCGGCACTACCTTATGCGCAGTCAGAAATGTTAAATTAGCGAGACCTTGCGTGGCTGCCCGCTCGATCGTAGCCGCTACAGTAGGAACCGTCGTTTCGAAACCAACTGCTAGAAATATTATCTTTTTGGCAGGGTTTGATCTGGCTATCTCAAGGACATCGAGGGGCGAGTACACAATTCTGATATCCGCTCCATTGGCTTGGGACTCAAGTAACGATCCTTTACTCCCCGGCACCCGCATCATATCTCCAAAGGTCGTAATGATTACATCGCTGTAGCTGGCTATTTCCTGAGCCAAGTCGACATAACCCGGCGGAGTTACACAAACAGGGCAACCCGGTCCGGAGATGAGTCTTATTTCAGGCGGTAGCAGAGACCGGATACCACTGCGAAATAAGGCATGGGTATGGGTTCCACATACTTCCATCAGCGCTACAGACCTTGTCAATTTAAGCTGACGGAACGTTTCCCCAAGTTGTGCTCCTACTTCCCGAGCCTGTTGTTTGTTAATTATGCTCATTTGTTGCCAACTCCTTAATAAGCTCCCAAGTTAACGAGGCCTCATACGCATCAATGACTTGAACAGCGAAACCGGCATGGACCAACACGTGGTCGCCTACTCTTACCGGAGAAACCAAATCTAATCCCACTTTGATTTGCGTATCCCCAATTTTTACGGTTCCAATAGTTTCATTAATTTCAATGATCTCTCCCGGTACTCCTAGACACATTAAAACGACACTCCTTTCCTTATTACCTGCCCGGCGATGACTGCTTGTCCTAGAGAAATCCCCCCATCATTAGCAGGCACCTTGCTGTGCGTATAAACTTGGAATCCGTCCTTTTCTAAGCATTTCACAGATTTATCTATGAGCAGTAAGTTTTGAAAAACCCCACCGCTTAAGACGACATTGTCGATTCCTGTATCGTTCCGGATAAGCTTACAGGTTGCCAAGATTACATCAGCAAGAGTTTGATGAAACCGCGCAGCCATAACCTCTATAGCTTCGTTAGCCAAAATTTCACGGATGATTTCTTCAAACATGGGCTTAAATTGGATAGTCCAAGGCCATGTGGCTCTATTGAGTATGAACCTGTACCCCTCACAGTGAAGTTCAGGTAATGCCAGTTGCTCCAATTCAATTGCTGCCTGGCCCTCATAGCTGATTTCCTGGCGCACTCCCACTAGGGCTGCTACCGCATCAAAAAGTCTGCCGGCACTAGACGTCAAGAGGTTAGCCCTGCCATTTAGAATTAAATTTTTAACAATGCCCAGCTTGTACGAATCAGTATCCTGAAAAGGCGGCAGTGGCATTTGCGTGATGTTTTGGTCAAACATAGTCAACAGATAACTAAGAGCCATGCGCCAGGGTTGTTTTATAGCAGCATTTCCTCCAGGTAATGGTACATACTCGAAGTTCGCCCAACGAACAAAACCCTGATAGTTTCCGGTGAAAAACTCCCCTCCCCAAATTGTGCCATCAGTTCCATATCCGCTGCCATCAAAAGCAACCCCGATGACATCACTCACCACCCCGTTTTCGGCCATACATGAAGCGATGTGGGCATGGTGATGTTGGATAGGAAACTTGGTTAATCCCTTGATATCCTCAGCGTATTTAGTGCTCAAATAGTCAGGGTGTAAATCATAAGCCACCGCTTGCGGGGTAAGGTTAAATATTGTTTGTAGGTGATCAACGGCTTTCTCGAAAGCAAGCATATTACTTAGATTCTCTAAATCTCCGATATGCTGACTTAGAAATGCTGAATTTCCTTTCGTTAGACAGACTGTATTCTTCAACTCAGCCCCTAGAGCCAAGATATTATCGATCTCAAATGGCAGTTTCACCGGCAGAGGGGCGTACCCCCGGGAACGCCTCAGCATCCTTTGTCGCCCTTTGAAAAAACGGACTACTGAATCATCCGTACGGATATGAATCTCCCTGTTATGGGTCAAAAAGTAATCAGCAATGGAACCGAGATTGGCGAGTGCTTCATTGTCTTTGTATTCAATGGCCTCCCCGCTACTATTCCCGCTAGTCATGACTAAAACTTCCGAACCGTTTTGGAACAACAAATGATGCAATGGCGCATAGGGTAACATCACTCCCAAGTAACGGTTCTTAGGCGCTACATCAAAGGCTACCGCCGAATCATCCTTTTTTCTCAGCAAAACAATGGGGCAACGTTCGCTTATTAAAGCGATTTCTTCCTCGTTTGTTATATCGCAGTACTTCTTAACCACTTCTATATCAGGCATCATTACAGCAAACGGTTTGGCGTCCCGATTTTTCAGGTTTCTCAGCCTTTGCACGGAAGTCTGGCTTAAAGCATCACAAACCAGGTGGTAACCCCCCAACCCTTTGACGGCTAAAATATGCCCTTGCTTAAGCAATTCTACTGCTTTCTCGGGCGCATCCTGTGCTGCGACCTGCTTGCCTTGACGGTCTAACAAGACAACTTGCGGGCCACACGCTGGGCAGGCATTCGGCTGGGCGTGAAAACGGCGATTTTGAGGATCATAATATTCTTTAAGGCAATCTGGGCACATAGGAAAGTTGGCCATAGTAGTATACGGACGATCATAAGGTATATCTTGAATGATGGTAAAACGAGGGCCACAGTTCGTACAATTGATCAACGGATAGCGGTAACGCCGGTTCTCAGGGTCATTTAGTTCAGCCAAACACTCTGGGCATATAGCCACATCCGGAGAAACAAGTGTGAATTTTATTTCTCCCTTCGCACTGTCCTTAATCACAAAATCCTTATAATCGGCCGGTGGTAACTTCGTTAACGTGATTTCTTCAATAACGGCTAAAGGTGGGGCCTCAGAACGGATCCGTTCAGCAAAGCTTTCCAGAAATACTTCTTTTCCTTCTGCTTCGATTTCCACACCCTGGGCAGAGTTATTGACCCACCCAGTTAGATCTAATGTTCTCGCTAAGTTATACACAAAGGGACGAAAGCCCACTCCTTGGACTACCCCTTTGATCAGCATATGAATTCTAGCTCGATATTCCTTTATAGGCATTTCTTTATTCTCCTATATTTCCCAATAGAGTAATTACCCCAAATGAACCCAACCCATTAGGATGCATCTTGAGCATTATCTATACCAGGAAAGGCTTCAGGGGTTCCTTCAGCGAGCTCTTTCTTTTTATTTATCTGTTCTAAGAGATATTGAGCTAATTCCGAAACACCCTGACCGGTGCGACAGGAGAGAGTAAATGCTTCGAGGCCGGGATTAATAGTTTTAATGTCCCCTAGGGCTTGTTCGATGGAAAAGTTAGTCTGCTCTATAAGATCTATTTTGTTTATAACCACTACTTTGGCCCTCTGGAACATGGCCGGGTACTTAATAGGTTTATCATCCCCTTCAGTTACACTGAGAGCTACCATCCTAATTTCTTCACCCAGATCATAGCTTGCCGGGCATACCAAGTTACCAACGTTCTCAATGATGAGCAATTCAAGTCCATCCAAAGGAAAGTTACCAAGGAGTTGTTTTATCATGGTACTATCCAAGTGACAACCACCACAGGTGTTAATCTGGATTACCGGTATTCCCTGCTTTTCAATGCGTTCTGCATCCTTAGAGGTATAGAGATCCCCTTCAATGACTGCCATTTTAACTTTGTCTTTAAGTTCCTTAATGAGGTTTTCTAAAATGGATGTTTTCCCTGCCCCAGGTGATCCCATAAAGTTAATAACATAAACATTTTTACTCTTAAATTCCCTCCTTAACTCTTCAGATAGCAGGTCATTAGCTTTAAGAATATTTGAAACTACTTGAACTTCTTTACTCAATTCTATCCCTCACTTTCTCCGGTCACTGTGTTTACAAATAATTCATTGCCGGTCAGCATCTCGTACTCCGGTCCTTCTTTACATTTACAGTTTAAATTCACGATCCCTTTCAATGATTCTCCACAACGGATACATCTCCCGGTCACCGGCACCTGGGTAATAGTGAACTCCGCCCCTTCCGCTAAAGAACCTTGGGCAAAATATTCAAAGGCAAAGTCCAGTGCCGCAGGTTCTACGCCAGAAATCTCCCCTGCTACAACATTGATCTTGGTAATAGTTCTTAAACGGTGTTTGGCAGCATTATCGATGATGATATCGAAAATACTCTGCATAATCGAAAGTTCATGCACTGGTAACATTCTCCTTGTTATCTTCTTTTATTTCACTGACTGTTACAGCATTGACTACACTGTCCTTAGCCGTTTTGAATTCCCTCAGAGCTTTACCCACCGAACGACCCACGTCAGGCAATTTGCCTGGTCCAAAAATAATCAGAGCAATCACCAAGATAACCACTAATTCAACAATACCTAAACTAGGCATAATCTATTCCTCCTTGTAAAACTGTTTGTTTGTTTCACTCCAGCAGGTAGGGCCTCCATTCATAAACTGTTTGTCTTACTAATTTGTTTTTTATCGATCTGTAAAGATTAGCACCCCCCATCCATATTTAAATAATAGGCTATTAGTTTGAATATCCTTTGAACAAAAGTTAACGTTTTTGTAATACTTAGGTGACTAATAATAGAATAGGAGCGATTTCTCTCGCTCCTATCACGAAAACGTTCAAGCGGGCCAATGCACACAGTTCTTCCATTAGGTACGTCTTTGTAGGTCTTCCACTCTCTTTTTTTTATTATATTTTCTCTAATATGTTTACTATTATGTAAAAACAAGAACTTGCAAAATAAAAAAGTCAATTCTAACAATAATTGCGACCGGTAAAACTACTGGGCGTGTTGCTTTTTAATTTGGGATTTACTCTGTCACAGCATTAGCCCGATAAGAGCAATGAAAAGCAAAAAATAACTGGGCTGCCTCAATTGGTTTCAGCCCAGTTAAACTTATTCATTAATTACTACTCTGACCTCCCATCATTACCGTATCCACTACCGTTTCCGTTACTTCCCTGACCTCCCATCATTCCGTATCCACCACCGTATCCATTACTTCCCTGACCTCCCATCATTCCATATCCACCACCGTACCCATTACTTCCCTGGCCTCCCATCATTCCGTATCCACCACCGTATTCATTACTTCCTTGGCCTCCCATCATTCCGTATCCACCACCGTATTCATTACTTCCTTGGCCTCCCATCATTCCGTATCCACCATTGTATCCATTGGAACCCGGAGTAGGATTTGCCGCATTAGAGTCGGTATTTTGGGAAGATGGCGTTGAAGTTTCAGTCTGTTGACTTGTTACAAGTTGATTTTGGGGTGTATTAACGGCAGGAGTCCCCGTGGTAAGGGCAAAAGCCGTACCCGTAAGTGCCATTATCCCTGCAATTGAGAGTCCTACAATCCATTTAGTCTTTTTCATTATTTTGTTTTGCCTCCTTTAATTTTACACAATACTATTCTTACAACCTTCATATCTCAAATTATACCCAACCAATTAGACTATGCTGTGAATGAGTTATGAATTTCTTATGAATTTGAGAGAATGTCGTAGATAGACTCTATTGTCAAAGAGATAGGCTAGCTTAATGAAAAAGGCGAATGCATTGTCATGAAGACATCGAAAAAAGCCATAATTCTTTACACTGCATAAAATCAAATATCTTGGACAAAATAACTTTGGATAATAACTAGAGGAGGTGCATAATTATGGCTCCTAAAATGGAAATAAAATGTAGCGTAGACACCTGTCATTACTGGAAAAGTAATTACTGCCATGCCGATAATCTTGAAGTAAACGCCCAAGGTGACGGCATAGCAAATTCCAGTGACGGAACATGTTGCACTACCTTCAAAAAAGCTTAAAAACGGGGAGGCATTGTTTATAAATGTCTCCCCGTTTTTTTATAGTTGAATTGAGCAACGATACCCATTTGGATATCCCCGAGCTTAGCTAGACTTGAGAATGGAAAGTACTATCGATGGCTTGCAGAATTTGAAAATAACGAACCGTTTTTTATCCTATCTCCGTGGAATCAGAACAATTTAGTTAATAACGAGTATGGGAAGTTTAAGTAACCCGATTCTCAGTGATCATTGAGAGTCGGGTTATCTTTTCTACATTGCAAATGCTCGACATTCCATGGCACAGTGTAAACAGATGTGGGCACATTTTTGAGACTCCTTGTCGGTAAATCGTGCACATTCATTTCCACATGCTTCACATATACTCGCGCAAAGGCCTGCTAGTGCTTTGCTGAATGAGCTATAGCGGGCAAGGTATTTGGCAGTTAGTGTACAGACATCAGCACAATCTCGCAGTAGTTGTAATTGTCTATGCCTTAAATGGAGATCTTGGGAATGCCATAAGAAGATGAGTAACCATGTGTTCACACGTTACTTGTCACGGTAGAAGCACCGGTTACCCGGCACTCCCCGCACAGATCCCGGCGTGCGAATTTCCCGCACCGGGCTCTTCAAAAGTACTCGCTTCCGTATTTCCGGCATTAAAAATCAAAGTGAAGTTGTACTAGATCAGACTCGACAATTCTTGGTTTTGGAACTCCATATCTTTCCCAACATGCGTCAAACTCGGCAAGATTGAAACTACGTCGCTGACTTCTTCGGTTAAGCCATTTGTAAAAAATTCTCTTTACGTGTTCATAAAACTTGCTTAAACTTCTGAAGTTCCCTATTAGCCCATAATAGTTGGTATATCCTCGCAGTTTTGCTATAAGTTTGGGAAAGAGCTTTCTCAAACGCTTACTTCGCATCTTTTTACACCATTCTGTGAATGCTATTATTGATTTCCTTAATTTCCCTGGTGCTGTGCGTCGTTTGATGATGGCCTTTCCTTTGCGGGATACTCCCCAGCGAAATTCAAAACCCAGGAACTCAAACTTTGTCTTATCTTCTTGGCGAAATCGTGAGAAGATTATGATGTTGGTTTTCTCCTGCGCCAGTTCCAGTCCGAATTTTTCTAAGCGTTCTCCTAGTTCTTTGTAAAATTTCACTGCTTCTTGTTTAAATTGAAAGGCGCACACGAAGTCATCTGCATATCTGCAGATATAGGTCATGCCTTCGCAAGACTGCTGTACTCTCTTTTCAAACCATAAATCCAGTGCATAATGTAGGTAGATGTTCGCTAGAATTGGACTGATGACTCCGCCTTGTGGGCATCCAGTTACTGGATGTTTAACCATTCCATCGGTATCCAAAACTCCTGCTTTTAGCCATTTCTTGATCAGTCTCAAAAATGCTTTATCTGCTATACGCACTTCTAGCATTCGGATGAGCCAATCATGATCAATAGCATCAAAAAAACTTCGGATGTCTGCTTCCACGACGTAACCATATTTCCCACAGATTAGTTCCTTGGTTAAGTCTTTTACTGCTTTTTGGGCTCCCGTATGAGGACGATATCCATAGCTATGGGCACTGAATTCAGTCTCATATATAGCCTCTAGCATCCTCGCCGCTACGCGTTGGGTGATCTTGTCCGAAACCGCTGGTATCCCTAGCGGTCTTTTCTTTCCGTTGCCTTTGTCGATGTACACTCTGCGCACTAACTTCGCCCGGTATTGTTTACTCTTCAACTGCTCTTCTAGTTCACCAAGGTTGCTTTCCAATTCCTTGGCGTATTCCTCAGCTGTTATTTTGTCAACACCCGCTGCAGCTTTCTTCTTAAGGTCGTAGAACGCCTCGCGCAGTGATTCTTTGTTGAGCAGTTGATATAAGTTTCCAAACTGGTGTGTTTTGTTTTCTGTTGCCTTCTTTGCTATTCCCCGCAGGGAGGTTTGCCAGCATTTCCCCGATCCAACATGTCCGGTGCTGGTTTCCTTTACAGGCTGCATACTTTTGTCCATCCCTTCCCCATGTGGTCGGCTTTCCCGTCCTCGGAGTACTATGAATGAATCCGAATCCCTGAAATACCATTGGCCTTCCTCTTTTTCAATTGTCCGGCCTACCTGTCTTTACAACAGGAGCTTCAGGGCACCTCCCAAGTTCCCGGTTCATCTTTCCATACATGCCACGTTCTTAGACCCCGACAGACCCTCCGAAACCTTGCCGTTAGACGGTTTCATTGCTTGGACTTCCATGATTGTGACCACGTCGTCATCTGTTCTTTGTCTGTTTCCAGACTGTTTATAACGGGGCTGAATATGCTTCAGGAGATACGGCTCCCTGTGGCCTACATGGTGCTCTGTGTACACTTCACCTAGCGGTTTCCCGTTTCGGCGCAACACTTGATAAGGGTGGTTGGCTAAACCTTACCCTACAAGGACTTTCACCTTGTCAGACAATATCCGAACTTTCTTGGCGTACCACAATCTTGAACAGTTCTTGTGATATTAGTATGGTGCATTTGATGTGTATTCATTGGAACCATCCTTTCACACTTCTCTGATTAGATTATGATTTGCACTATTATTTGTGTATGTACAATTCAGTGGTTATCGAAGATTTAAATCATAGATGGATCGATTTAGCATGTTATTAGGACTGTGTTATTGGTCTAGACAAATATCCGTTTTTGTAGTATTCTTCAATTATGATTAATATCCCAGTATTTCGCTATGTTTATAAGGTTTAGGTTATAAATAAAGCTTGGGCAGTGGATTAAAATGAACTAAATGTAACGTACCAACTGAAAGTTTAAAGGTTCTCCTGAGTTACACACCCAGAGAGGTTCACAAGATATTCACATTTAATTCATAGGTTATTTAGATGAATGATATATATTAGTTAAATAAGCCCTTTGCCTCTCCTCTTTTGTATAAGGCTTTCTTCGGAAAGCCTTATCAATTCTCAGAAATAAATTAGAAAATGTATCTAACAATTATTAATGGAGTGAAACATTATGAATAAAACAAAAAAGCAAACAAAATCTTTTATTTATTATTCTGTGGCCGCAATGCTGATTTTGATGCTGCTCAATGCATTTGTATTTCCAACATTATTGGAACAACCGGTCACGCCGGTTGACTACAGCACCTTTCTAAACCAAGTAGAACGTGGAGCTGTAAGTGAGGCAAAAATACAGGATACTCAGATTATTTTTACTGCCAAAGATGAAGCTGAACAGAGCATCACATATTCCACGGGAACTATCAATGATCCGGATCTGGTTAATCGTCTGTACAGTGCAGGCGTAAAATTCTCTCAGGTCATTCCGAAAGAGAATTCCCCTCTGTTTAATTTCCTTTTGACATGGATACTGCCCCTAATTCTCTTTATCGGAATCGGGCAACTGTTAGCAAGTCAGATGCAAAAACGTATGGGCGGCATGAAAGGCATGACTTTCGGTAAAAGCAATGCTAAAATCTATGTTCAGGCCCAGACAGGCAAAACCTTTGCCAATGTAGCCGGACAGGATGAATCGAAAGAGGCACTCGCTGAGATTGTCGATTTTCTTCACAACCCCAAAAAGTATTCTGAAATTGGCGCAAGTCTGCCTAAGGGCGCATTGCTTGTAGGCCCTCCCGGAACAGGTAAAACTCTACTGGCAAAGGCTATAGCCGGAGAAGCAAAGGTTCCCTTTTTTTCGATTTCAGGCTCTGAGTTTGTAGAAATGTTTGTGGGTATGGGTGCCGCTAAAGTGCGTGATCTATTTAAGCAAGCGAACGAAAAAGCACCTTGTATCGTATTCATTGACGAAATTGACACGATCGGCAAAAAACGAGGTAACGGCGGAATCGGAGGTAACGACGAACGTGAACAGACCCTAAACCAGTTACTCACCGAAATGGACGGTTTCGATGGTAAAAAAGGTGTTGTCATACTCGCTGCTACCAATCGCCCCGAAACTTTAGATAAAGCACTGCTTCGTCCGGGCAGATTTGACCGCCGAATCCCAGTTGAGCTTCCTGATCTTGCAGGCCGCGAGGCTATTTTAAAGGTTCACGCTCAGACGATTAAAATGGAAGACAATATTAATTTTAAGGCTATTGCACGAGCAACCTCAGGTGCTTCAGGTGCAGATCTGGCTAATATCATCAATGAAGGGGCACTGCGCGCAGTTAA